>NZ_FOIS01000003.1:0-139254 GCF_900110455.1 Natrinema salifodinae
TCGTCGTCGGTAGGTATCGAAAAATGCGCTGGCTGGGATTTGAACCCAGGTTGTGACCATGGCAAGGTCACGTGATACCACTACACTACCAGCGCCCTGCTGCACTCATACCTACTGCCGGAAGGATGTATAAGCGTTGCGAATTAACCCGGTATCGATACGGGACACCATATCGCTCGCGGCGTGATCGACACGGCAATGCGCCGGCGACAACAGGCATTATTAACCGGATTTCGGGTGATCGCTTGCTGACTCGTTGCCGCCCACGAATGTGTCTCCGTTCGGCACGAATTCTCGGGTGTGAGGGGTTCACAGCCGGAATCGAATCCGCTATTCTTTTAAGACCCTATCCGCAATACATCGCTACAGTCTAGTGACGCGGCGCCGAAGCGTCTCGGCATGACCGTCAGCGTACTCGTGCCGTCGTCGCTCACCCGGGAAGCCGAGGACAAACGCGAGGCCACTCGCAAACTCGGATACGTCGCCCGCGCGGCGACGATCTTCCGGGCCGATCGCCTGGTCGTCTACCCAGATCGGGACGGCGAAACCGGGCGATTCGACGGCGGGTTCGTAAGTACCGTCTTGCGGTATGCCGCAACCCCTCCGTACCTCCGAAACGAGGTATGGGGGATGCGGGACGAACTGGAGTACGCGGGCGTCTTGCCGCCGCTCCGCGCCATGTCACAGACCGGCTCCGAATCTACCGGTTCGGGGTCGTCAAGACAAGGGATCGTGACCGAGGTCGGACCTGAAGGGCGCGTCCGGGTCAATTGCGGACTGCAACACCCGATCTCCCTCAATGTCCCTCCGAAAATGGAGGTCGACGAGGGGGAGCGCGTGACCGTCAGGATCTCTTCGCGACGACCGGTCCGGGCGAAGCTCGTCGATCGGCCCCTTCCGGGGCTATCGATTGAGCAGACGGACCTTTCGGCAGCACTCGGCCGTGAGGACGCCGGCGTCCGTATCGCCGCCTCCCGTTACGGTGAAGAACTCACCGTGGGGCGGCTCGAGACGCTGGCCGGGCGCGTCGAGCGTGACGGTATGACCGTCGCGTTCGGGGCGCCCGAGAGAGGGCTGCCGGACATCCTCGGAATCGAGGCATCGGCCGTCACCGCGTCGGACGACTCCGACGACGGGGTGGACGATGACGGAGTCGAACCCACAGCCGATCCGGGGTTCGACCTCTGGCTAAACACGGTTCCGAACCAGGGAAGCGAGGTCGTGCGAACGGAGGAGGCTCTGTTCGCCACCCTCGCTCCCCTCTCACTGAGAGAGTGATAGAATGCCACAGTCAAACGCACCACGCAAAGGCTCACTCGGGTTCGGCCCACGGAAGCGCGCCTCCTCGGAGGTGCCGCGCTTCAACTCGTGGCCGGACGACGACGGACAGCCGACGCTCCAGGGCTTCGCGGGCTACAAGGCCGGCATGACCCACGTCGTCATGGTCGACGACCAAGCGAACTCGCCGACCGAGGGGATGGAACAGACCGTCCCCGTGACGATCGTGGAGACGCCGCCGATGCGCGCAGTCGCGCTGCGAGCGTACGAAGATACCCCATACGGGAAGAAGCCGGTCACCGAGGTCTGGACCGACGAGTTCGTTCCTGAACTCGATCGTGTCCTCGACCTCCCCGGTGACGACTACGACACCGACGCCGCCACGGACGAGCTCCGTGGCCTCCTCGAAGAGGGTCGCGTCGACGACGTGCGAGTCATCACGCACACGGTTCCGGCCGAGGTTCCCTCGGTCCCGAAGAAGAAACCGGACGTGATGGAGACGCGCGTCGGCGGCGGCAACTCCGTCGAGGATCGCGTCGACTTCGCCCTCGAACTGCTCGAGGACGGCGGCGAGCACGTCATGAACGACGTGTTCCGCGCCGGCGAGTACGTCGACGCCAGCGGTGTCACGAAAGGGAAAGGGACTCAGGGCCCCGTCAAGCGGTGGGGCGTCCAGAAACGCAAGGGCAAGCACGCCCGGCAGGGCTGGCGCCGCCGCATCGGGAACCTCGGTCCGTGGAACCCGTCCCGCGTTCGGTCGACGGTCCCCCAGCAGGGGCAGACCGGCTACCACCAGCGGACGGAACTGAACAAGCGCCTCGTCGACATCGGCGACGGCGCAGACGCGACGGTCGACGGCGGCTTCGTCAACTACGGCGAAGTCGACGGACCGCACGCGCTGATCAAGGGCTCGCTCCCCGGGCCGGAACAGCGCCTCGTGCGCTTCCGCCCGGCGATCCGACCCGGAGACCAGCCGCGCCTCGATCCCGAGGTGCGCTACGTCTCCACCGCATCCAACCAGGGATAACACATGGACGCAACAGTACGCGACCTGGACGGCTCGGACGCGGGCTCGGTCGAGCTCCCGGCGGTCTTCGAGACCCAGTACCGCCCGGATCTGATCGCCCGCGCCGTTCGCGCCGCCCAGGCAAACCGGAAACAGGACTACGGCTCCGACGAATTCGCCGGCCTCCGAACGCCGGCCGAATCGTTCGGTAGCGGCCGCGGGATGGCCCACGTCCCACGACAGGAGGGACGCGGTCGCCGCGTTCCCCAGACGGTCAAGGGACGCAAGGCCCACCCGCCAAAAGCCGAGAAGGACTGGACTGAATCAATCAACACGAAAGAGAAAAAACTGGCCGTCCGCAGCGCCATCGCTGCGACGACCGACGCCGAACTCGTCGCCGATCGCGGCCACGAGTTCGACGGCGATACCGAACTGCCCGTTGTCGTCTCCGACGAGTTCGAGGACCTCCAGAAGACCAAGGAGGTCGTCGAGTTCCTCGAGGCCGCCGGCCTCGCGGACGACGTCGAGCGCGCAGACGAGGGCCGCAGCGTCCGCTCGGGTCGCGGGAAGACCCGCGGTCGCAAGTACAAACAGCCCAAGTCGATCCTCTTCGTCACCTCGAGCGAGACCGGCCCGTCCCGTGCGGCCCGGAACCTCGCCGGCGCGGACGTCGCAACGGCCGCCGAGGTCGACGCGGAGGAGCTCGCACCCGGCGCACAGCCCGGACGGCTGACCATCTGGACCGAGAGCGCACTCGAAGAGGTGGCCGACCGATGAGCGTCATCGAACACCCGCTGGTCACCGAGAAGGCCATGAACGACATGGACTTCGAGAACAAGCTCCAGTTCGTCGTCACTCCGGACGCCGCCAAGCCGGAGATCCGCGACGAAGTCGAGGAGCGTTTCGAGATCTCGGTTCAGAACATCAACACGCAGGTTACGATGAACGGCAAGAAGAAGGCCGTCGTCCGCCTCTCCGAGGAGGACGACGCGCAGGAAGTTGCTTCGCGAATCGGGGTGTTCTAATCCATGGGACGACGCATTCTCGGTCAACGACGCGGCCGCGGGACCTCCACGTTCCGTGCCCCGTCGCACCGCTACAAGGCGAAGCTCGACCACAAGAAAGAAGAGGACGACGACATCGTCCGCGGGACTGTCGTGGATATCGAACACGACCCCGCGCGGTCGGCACCGGTCGCCGCCGTCGAGTTCGAGGACGATGACCAGCGACTCGTCCTCGCGCCCGAAGGCATCACCGTCGGCGAAGAGCTGCAGGTCGGTGTCAGCGCGGAGATCAAGCCCGGCAACACGCTCCCGCTCGCGGAGATCCCCGAAGGTGTGCCGGTCTGTAACGTCGAAGCAAACCCCGGCGACGGCGGCAAGTTCGCCCGCGCCTCGGGGACCAACGCCGACCTGATCACCCACGACCGCAACGCTGCGGTCATCCAGCTTCCCAGCGGCGAGGTCAAGCGCCTCGATCCGCAGTGTCGCGCCACCATCGGCGTCGTCGCCGGTGGCGGTCGCACGGAGAAGCCGATGGTCAAGGCCGGCAACAAGTACCACAAGATGAAAGCCCGGGGCACGAAGTGGCCCCGCGTCCGCGGTGTTGCAATGAACGCCGTCGACCACCCGTTCGGTGGCGGCGGCCGCCAGCACCCCGGCAAACCGAAGTCCGTCTCGCGGGACGCCCCGCCGGGACGGAAGGTCGGTGACATCTCCTCCCGACGCACCGGTCGAGGTGGAAACAAATGAGTCAGGAGTACCGAACCGGCCGCGAAGGTGAGTTCACCTACCGCGGCTACACGCTCGAGGAGCTGCAGGATCTGGAGCTCGACGAGGTTGCGGAACTGCTACCCGCGCGCCAGCGGCGAAGTATCGAACGCGGCCTCGCCGTCGAGAAGCAGAAGCTTCTCGAAGAGGCCCGCGAGAAGGGCGAGGAAGAGACGGCGAACGCGCCGATCCGAACGCACCTCCGGGACATGCCGATCCTGCCGGAGTTCGTCGGCCTGACCTTCGAGGTCTACAACGGCCAGGCGTTCGAGCGCGTACGCGTCGAACCTGAGATGATCGGACACTATCTCGGCGAGTTCCAGCTGACCCGCACGTCCGTCGAACACGGCCAGGCGGGGATCGGCGCAACTCGTTCCTCGAAGTTCGTCCCACTGAAGTGATCAACGCATGGGAATCAACTACTCAGTCGACGCGGATCCGGACGCCACCGCGAAAGCGATGCTCCGGGAGCGTCATATGAGCCACAAGCACAGCAAGGAGGTCGCCCGCGAGATCAAGGGCCGAACCATCGGGGACGCCCAGGCGTACCTTCAGGACGTGATCGACGAAGTGCAGTCGGTGCCCTTCAAGTCGCACAACGCCGGGGCGGGCCACCGCTCCGACGTCGAGGGCTGGGACGCCGGCAAGTACCCGGAGAAGGTCTCCGAGGCGTTCCTCGACCTGCTCGAGAACGTCGAGGGCAATGCCGACCACCAGGGCTTCGACGGCGAGTCGATGGAGATCGTCCACGTCGCCGCCCACAAGGTCGGCGAGTCCGTCGGCCGCAAGCCCCGCGCGATGGGGCGGGCGTCGTCGTGGAACACGCCGCAGGTCGACGTCGAGATCGTCGTCGAGGAACCAGAGGACGAGATAGACGAGGGTGATACCTAATGGCTGACGAACAACAGTTCATCGAAAACGGCCTGCAGCGGTCGCAGATCGACGAGTTCTTCCAGGAAGAACTCGGTCGTGCAGGCTACGGTGGTATGGACGTCGCCAAGACGCCGATGGGTACCCAGATCGTCCTCAAGGCCGAGAAGCCGGGGATGGTCATCGGCAAGGGCGGCGAGAACATCCGGAAGGTCACGACGGCTCTCGAGGAGAAGTTCGACCTCGAGGACCCCCAGATCGACGTGCAGGAGGTCGAAGAACCCGACCTCAACGCGCGGATCGTGGCCGACCGCCTGGCCAACGCGCTCGAACGCGGCTGGTACTTCCGCAAGGCCGGTCACACGACGATCGACCGGATTATGGAAGCCGGCGCGCTCGGCGCCGAGATCGTCCTTTCGGGGAAGGTCACGGGCGCTCGATCGCGCGTTGAGAAGTTCAACCGCGGCTACATCAAGCACAACGGCGAGCCCGCCGAAGAGGTCGTCGACCACGGCCAGGGCGTCGCGGTGATGAAGCTCGGCACCATCGGTGTCGACGTCAAGATCATCCCGCCAGGCGCCGAGTTGCCCGACGACTTCCAGATCAACGAGGACATGGATCCAGAAGAGGTCGTCCCCGATGCCGTCGAGGCCAACGAGGCCGAGGGCGTCGAGGAACTCCTCGAGGGCGAACCCGAGGAGGCCGAGGCCGCCGACGCCGGCGCCGAGGCTGCGGCCGACGAGGCCGTCGAGACCGAACCCGAACTCGACGAGGAAGACGTCGAGGAGGTCATCGAAGAGGAAGTCGAGGCTGACGCCGACGAAGAGTTCGAGGAAGTCGACGTCCCCGAAGGCGACGAGGACGTCGAAGAAGAACTCGACGAACTCGAGGAGGACGTCGAGGCGGAAGCCGAAGAGCTCGTCGAGGAGATGGAAGCCGAGGATGCGGACGAAGACGAGGGAGGTGACGCCTGATGGCGATCCTGCACGTCGAAGAGATCCGCGACATGACCCCTGCCGAACGGCAGGAGGAACTCGAGGAGCTCGAGACCGAGCTGCTGAACGCGAAGTCCGTCCTGGCCGCCGGCGGGGCCCCGGAGAACCCGGGCCGCATCGGTGAGCTGCGTCGCACCATCGCGCGGATCAAGACGGTCCAGCGCGAGGAAGGCGACCTCGAGGACGAAGCGGACGAATAACCACACCCTACACACCAACACCATGGCACTGACACCCGAGACCCTGCCGCGACACGAACTCAACGGCCTCCCCGTGCGGGTCGTCGAGAGCGACGACGCCTCGCGGGAGGGCCTGGCGGGTCGCGTCGTCATCGAGACGACGAAGACCCTCTCGATCGAGATTCGCGATAACGGCGAGTCTCGGGTCGTCATGGTGCCGAAATCGGGCTCGACGTTCGAGTTCGCGATCACAGATGACGCCGCCGACCTCGCAAAGAGGTCGGGGACCGCGTCCAAACTGGCCGACACTGAACCCGACTCCGCCGAGTCATCGGACGAGTCGGACCGAGCCGGCGGCGACGCCGCCGGCTGTCGTGGCGATGGTCCCTCGCGGGACCACCGCCACGCTGCTGGCGAGGACGTGGCCTACGTTACGGTCGATGGATCGCGCTTGCTCTCACGACCCGCCCGACGCACGGAAACGAGTGGTGACTCACCATGGCAATAGGACTAGACGTTGAAACCCCTCCGGAACCAGAAAACCCGGAGGAATACGACTACGAGAAGTGTCCGTTCTACGGCGAGCTCTCCGTTCGAGGCCAAGTCCTCGAGGGGACCGTCGTCTCGACGGACATGGACAAGACCGTGGTCGTCGAGCGAGAGTACGACGTGGCGGTTCCGAAATACGACCGCCACATGAAGCGACGCTCGCGCGTCCCGGCTCACGTGCCGGGCGTGCTCGAGCCGCTCTCGGTCGGTGACACGGTCAAGATCGCAGAGACCCGACCACTGTCGAAGACCAAATCGCACGTGGTCGTCGAAGTAACCGAAGAAGCAACCGCGGCGGACGTCGCCGAGCTCACGGGCCAGGCCGAGCCTGAGCCGGAGCTCTCCGACGAGGACCTCGCCGCGGCTGCAGACGAAGACGAAGGTGATCAGTGATGGAGGCGATGAAAGCCGACGTCACGCAGGGCCTCAAGAAAGGCTCGCTGGTCACGTGCGCCGACAACACCGGCGCGCGTGAGTTGAAGGTCATCAGTGTCTCGGGCTACCACGGCACCAAGAACCGCCAGCCGAAGGCGGGGATCGGTGACAAGGTGACCGTCTCGGTCACGAAGGGTACCCCCGAGATGCGCCGCCAGGTCCTCGAAGCCGTCATCGTCCGCCAGCGGAAGTCGATCCGCCGACCGGACGGCACGCGGCTGAAGTTCGAGGACAACGCGGCGGTCATCATCGACGAGAACGAAGAGCCCCGCGGCACGGAGATCAAGGGGCCGATCGCTCGCGAAGTCGCAGAGCGCTTCGGTGCAATCGCCTCTACCGCGACGATGATCGTATAGATATGAGCAAGCAACCACACAAACAGCGAACGCAGACGGAGCGTGCGCCGCTGCACAAGCGGCAGAAGCAGCTCCACGCGACGCTGTCCGACGAGCTCCGCGAGGAGTACGACACCCGTCGCACCCGCGTCAACGCGGGCGACACGGTCGAGATCATGCGCGGCGACCACGCCGGCGAGCAAGGCGAGGTCATGCGCGCGATTCTCGAAGACGGGACGATCCACGTCGAGGACGTGACCGTCGAGACGGCCGACGGCGAAGAAGTGCCGCGGCCGCTCGACCCGTCGAACGTCCGGATCACGGAGCTCGACCTCGAGGACGAGCGTCGCGAGGCACGCCTCGAAGGTGATAACGAATGACGAAACACCAGAAACGACTGTCGGTCCCGAAGTCCTGGCCGGTCGAGCGGAAGACCGAGACCTTCACGGTGAAGGCCGGTGCCGGCCCGCACGGTAAGGAGGGCGTCCCGCTCGTCGTCCTCCTGCGGGACGTGCTCGGCTACGTGGACTCGCGCAAGGAAGCCCGGTACGCCCTCTCCGAGGATGCGATCCTCATCAACGGGGACGCGATCAACGACGAACAGCGCCCGATCGGCATGTTCGACATCGTTGCCTTCCCCGGGCGCGAGGAGTACTACCGCGTCTTCCCCGACGAGGGCGGTCAGCTCGCGCTGACCGGGATCAACGAGGACGCGGCCCAGAGCCGCCTCGGCAAGATCGAGAGCAAGCAGCAGGTGCCCGGCGGCCAGACGCAGCTGACGCTGCACGACGGGACGAACGTCCTCGTCGAGGACGACGAGTACAGCACCAACGACTCGATCGTCGTCGATAACGAGGACAAGTCGGTCGTCGCCCACTTCCCCTACGAAGAGGGCGCGCTCGTCACCGCCGTCCGCGGCAACCACGGCGGCAAGGTCGGCGAGATCAACGCGATCGACGTCACGCCAGGCAGCGGCTCGAACACCGTCGGCGTCTCCACGGACGACGGCGGCTTCGAGACGGTCGAGGAGTACGTCGTCGTGATCGACGAGAACTTCGTCGGAGGTGACGACGAATGAGCGAAGCCGACTCCGCCGACTTCCACGAGATGCGCGAACCGCGCGTCGAGAAGGTCGTCGTCCACATGGGCGTCGGTCAGGGCGGTCGTGAACTCGGCCGCGCCGAGGACATCATCGAGGAGGTCACGGGCCAGGAAAGCGTCCGTACGCAGGCAAAGCGGACCGAGCCCGACTTCGGCATCCGTCAGGGTGACCCGATCGGTGCGAAGGTGACTCTCCGCGGCAACGACGCCTACGATTTCCTCGAGACGGCGCTGCCGCTCGCCGACGTCTCGGCGTCGCAGTTCGACAACACGGGGAACTTCAGCTTCGGTGTCGAGGAACACACCGACTTCCCCAGCCAGGAGTACGACCCGAACGTCGGGATCTACGGGCTGGACGTCACCGTCAACCTGGTGCGTCCGGGCTACCGCGTCTCCAAGCGCGACAAGGCCACCCGCTCGATCCCGTCGAAGCACCGTCTGATCCCCGAGGACGCCATCGAGTTCCTCGAGGCGAACTTCGACGTCAGCGTGGAGGGCACGGACGATGAGTGAAAGCGAAACCGAAACTGAAACCGAAACCAACGCCGACCGCACGGGCGAGCACGCGGCAAAGCGGACGGGACAGATCGAGTCCTGTCAGCGCTGTGGCCGCGAGCAAGGGCTCGTCGGCAAGTACGATATCAACCTTTGTCGACAGTGCTTCCGAGAGATCGCCCGCGACATGGGATTCAAGAAGTACCGATAACATGACCGGGAACGATCCACTCAGCAACGCGCTCTCGGGTCTCGACAACGCCGAGAGTGTCGGACACCTGAGCCACGAGGTAACGCCCGCCTCGAACGAGATCGGCAGCGTGCTCGAGGTCTTCTACGACCGCGGGTACATCGACGGCTTCGAGTACGTCGATGACGGCAAAGCCGGTCGGTTCGAGATCGAACTGAAAGGAGCGATCAACGAGTGCGGCCCCATCAAGCCCCGCTACGCCGCCGGTGCCGACGACTTCGAGAAGTGGGAGAAGCGCTATCTCCCCGCTCGAGACTTCGGCGCTCTCGTCGTTACGACGAGCAGTGGCATCATGAGCCACTACGAGGCGCGCGAACAGGGTATTGGGGGCCAGGTGATCGCATACGTCTACTAACCATGCGAGTTGAACTGGAAATCCCCGAAAACGTATCCGTCGAGGTCGATCGATTCGACGTGACCGTCGAGGGTCCGGAAGGCAGCGTCACGCGCCGCCTCTGGTACCCCGACGTGACCGTCGAGGCCGACGACGACCAGGTGGTCATCGAGAGCGGTACCGAGGACGCGAAGACGAACGCGACCGTCGGCACCTTCGAGAGCCACATCGAGAACGCGTTCCACGGCGTGACCGAGGGCTGGGAGTACGAGATGGAAGTCTTCTACTCTCACTTCCCGATGCAGGTCCGCGCGGAAGGCGACGAGGTCGTCATCGAGAACTTCCTCGGCGAGAAGGCAGCGCGACGAACGACTATCCACGGTGAGACGGAGGTCTCCGTCGACGACGAGCAGCTCGTCCTGTCCGGCCCCGACAAGGAGGACGTCGGACAGACGGCGGCCGACATCGAGCAGCTGACCCGTGTCAGCGGCAAGGACACCCGTATCTTCCAGGACGGGGTCTACATCACCAACAAACCCGCCAAGGGAGGTGTCTGATAGATGGCAGACGAGCAAGACGAACCCCAGGAACTCGAGGATATCAGCGGTGTCGGCGAAAGCAAGGCCGAAGCGCTGCGCGAGGCCGGCTTCGAGTCCATTCAGGACGTCAAGGAAGCCGACCAGGACGACCTGGCCAATGCTGACGGTATCGGGAACGCACTCGCGGCCCGTATCAAGGCCGACGTCGGTGACCTCGAGGTCTCCGAGGAGACCGAGGCCGAGATCGAAGACGAAGGCGTCGAGGAAGAAGCCGAAGCCGACGAAGACGTCGAGACGGAGCTTCGACCGCGCGGGCTGACCGAGAAGACGCCCGAGCTGACCGACGAGGAACAGCGGCTGCTCACCCGACGCAAGAGCGAGGGCAAGCCGCAGTTCAACCGGCAGGATTACCACAAGAAGAAGCGGACGCCGGAATCGTGGCGTCGTCCCCGCGGCACGCTGTCCAAACAGCGCCGCAGCGTCAAGGGCAAGGGCCCGAAAGTGGGAGCCGGCTACCGAACGCCCACCGAAGTCCGGGGGAAACACCCCAGCGGCTTCGAGGAGGTCTACGTCGAGAACACGGACGACCTCGAGGGCGTCGACGGCGACCGCGAAGCGGTCCGGATCGCCTCCTCAGTCGGCGCGCGCAAGCGCGAACGGATCGAGGAGCAGGCAGAGGAGCAGGACATTCGCGTCCTGAACCCGACCTACGAAGAAGTCGAGGTGGAAGCCAATGACTGATCTCTCCGCACAGAAGCGACTGGCGGCCGACGTCTTAGACGTCGGCAAGAATCGCGTCTGGCTCGACCCCGACGCCCAGGGTGAGATCGCCGAAGCGATCACGCGCGACGAGATCCGCGAACTCGTCGACGACGGCCGTATCCAGGCCGCCGACCCGAAGGGCAACTCCCGCGGCCGCGCCCGAGAGCGCAACGAAAAGCGTGCCTACGGCCACCAGAACGGTCAGGGTAAGCGCCGCGGCAAGAAGGGCGCCCGCCAGAACGAGAAAGACGAATGGCAGAACAAGATTCGCGCACAGCGCCGGAAGCTGCGCGAACTCCGCGACAAGGGCGAAATCACGCCCACGCAGTACCGCGAGCTCTACAAGAAGGCTGGCGGCGGGGAGTTCCGTAGCGTCCGGTACCTGTTGAACTACATCGACGACAACTACGGTGACCAATAATGGCGACAGGACCACGATACAAAGTGCCGATGCGGCGTCGCCGTGAGGTCCGGACGGACTACCACCAGAGGTTGCGCCTGCTGAAATCGGGCAAGCCCCGCCTCGTCGCTCGCAAGAGCAACAAGCACACTACGGCGCAGCTGGTCACTCCCGGACCTCAGGGAGACGAGACGCTCGCAAGCGCACACTCGAGCGACCTCGAGGAGTACGGCTGGGAAGCCCCCACGAGTAACATTTCCGCGGCTTACCTGACCGGCCTGCTGGCCGGCAAACGGGCGGTCGACGCCGGCCTCGAAGAGGCCGTCCTCGACATCGGCCTCAACACGGCCACGCCTGGCAACAAGGTGTTCGCGGTGCAGGAGGGCGCGATTGACGCCGGCCTCGAGATCCCGCATAACGACAGCGTGCTCGCGGACTGGTCGCGTACGCGCGGCGAGCACATCGCCGAGTACGCCGAACAGCTCGACGAGCCGTTGTACAGCGGCGACTTCGACGCAACTGACCTCCCCGAACACTTCGATGAGGTACGAGAGGCGATTCTAGAATGAGCGCAAACGACTACAACGACGACGGTTGGCAGCCCGTCACCCGTCTCGGCCGCATGGTTCAGGAGGGCGAAATCGACACCATGGACGCTGCCCTCAACTCGGGTCTCCCGCTGAAGGAGCCCGAACTCGTCGATCAGCTCCTGCCGGGGCTGGAAGACGAGGTTCTGGACATCAACATGGTCCAGCGGATGACCGACTCCGGACGACGCGTGAAGTTCCGGTGCGTCGTCGCCGTCGGCGACCGTGACGGCTTCATCGGCTACGCCGAGGGCCGGGACGACCAGGTCGGGTCTGCCATCCAGAAGGCGATCGGTATCGCGAAGCTGAACATGATCAAGGTGCCCCGCGGCTCCGGGTCGTGGGAGGACCGCTCGGACCGACCCCACTCGCTGACCCGACGGACGACCGGCAAAGCCGGCTCCGTCGAGGTCGAGGTCATCCCCGCCCCCGAAGGGCTGGGCCTGGCCGCCAGCGACACGGTCCGCGCCGTCCTCGAACTGGCCGGGATCGAAAACGCCTGGACCAAGAGCCACGGCAACACCCGGACCACGGTGAACCTCGCAAAGGCGACGTTCAACGCGCTCGAGAACGCCTCGCAGTCGCGCCAGCCGCGACGGAACCGAGAGAGCGAACGCGAGGTGGCTGACCAATGAAGGCAGTCGTCCAGGTCCGCGGTGAGGTAAACCGCCAGGAGGACGTCCAGGATACCCTGGAGATGCTGAACATCCACAACGTCAACCACTGCGCACTCGTCCCCGAGACCGACACCTACACGGGGATGGTCAACAAGGTCAACGATTACGTCGCTCACGGCGAACCCAGTGCCGAGGTGCTCGCGACGCTGCTCGAGCGCCGTGCGGAGCCGCTTGAGGGCAAGCAGTCCGACGTCGACGAAGCGTGGCTCGCCGACAACAGCGAGTACGGCGGCTTCGACGAGCTCGCCGAGGCGCTGCTCGACGAGGAGACGACGCTCCGCGACGAGGGGCTGTCGCCGACGCTCCGGCTTCACCCGCCACGCGGTGGCCACGAGGGCATCAAGAAGCCGACCGCCGAGGGCGGTCAACTCGGAAAGCATACAACAGGGGAAATCAACGACCTCTTAGAATCGATGCGATAACCATGACGAGCAAAAAACGACGCCAGCGCGGATCGCGGACCCACAGCGGCGGCTCCCACAAGAATCGACGCGGGGCCGGTCACCGCGGTGGTCGCGGCCGCGCCGGGCGAAGCAAACACGAGTTCCACAACTACGAACCGAAGGGCAAACACGGCTTCAAGCGACCGCAGGACATCCGCGAGGAGGTCGCCGAGATCGACGTCCAGAAGCTCGACGAGGACGCGATCCTCTACGCCGCCGAAGGACTGGCCGAGGAGACCGACGACGGCTACCGCCTCGACGCACGCGACATCGTCGAGGACGGCCACGAGGTCGACGTCGTCAAGGTCCTCGGCTCGGGGCAGGTTCGCAACGCCCTTGAGGTAACGGCGGACGCCTTCTCCGACGCGGCCGAGGAGAAACTCGAGACCGCCGACGGCGAGGCGATCCTCTCCGAGCGCGGTCAGGAGCGAGCGGCCGACGCTGAATCCGACGCCGAAGAACAGGACGAGGAGTAATATATGGGATGGAAGGAAGCCGCTGAACCGGTCCTGACGCGGATGCCAGCAGTGCGCCGTCCGGAGGGGCACGTCCCCTTCAAGCGCAAGCTGATGTGGACGGCCGGCATCCTCATGTTGTACTTCTTCCTGACGAACATCACGCTGCTCGGGATGCAGTCCGGCGGCGCGAACGACCTCTTCGGGGAGTTCCGTGCGATCCTCGCTGGGTCGCACGGCTCGGTGCTGCAGGTCGGTATCGGACCGATCGTCACCGCGAGCATCGTCTTACAGTTGCTCGGCGGTGCGAACCTGCTCGGACTCGACACGGACGATCCGCGCGATCAGGTCCTCTACCAGGGCCTCCAGAAGCTGCTGGTCGTCATCATGGTGACGCTGACCGGACTCCCGATGGTGTTCGCCGGCGGCTTCCTCCCAGCCCAGCCATCGCTGCAACTCGGGGGACTGACCCTCGATCAGTCGCAGGTCCAACTCCTGATGTTCGCCCAGATCTTCGTTGGCGGGATCCTCATCCTCTATATGGACGAGGTCGTCAGCAAGTGGGGCGTCGGCAGCGGGATCGGCCTGTTCATCATCGCCGGCGTGAGCCAGCGCCTGGTCACCGGGCTCGTCCAGCCCGCGACCGGCGGGTTCTTCTACGACTGGTACCGGATCCTGACCGGTCAGGTCGAGATGGGCTCGCTCGCGTCCGCCGACGGCCTGCAGACGCTGCTGATCAACGAGGGGCACATCATCGCCCTGCTGACGACGGTCCTGATCTTCGGGATCGTCGTCTACGCCGAGTCGGTGCGTGTCGAGATCCCGCTGAGCCACGCTCGGGTCAAGGGCGCACGCGGTCGCTTCCCCGTGAAGCTCATCTACGCGAGCGTCCTGCCGATGATCCTCGTCCGCGCGGTCCAGGCGAACGTCCAGTTCATGGGCCAGATCCTGCAGGGCCAGTGGGCCGGGATGCCCGCCTGGCTCGGCACCTACTCGTCGCAGGGCCAGCCCACCGGTGGGTTCTTCTACTACGTGGCCCCGATCTATTCGCCGGAGGATTGGATGTGGTGGACTGCGAACGTCGCCCAGGAGTGGTGGCAGGTGATGATCCGGATCGGCATCGACGTCACGTTCATGGTCGTCGGTGGTGCGATCTTCGCCATCTTCTGGGTCGAGACCACGGACATGGGGCCCGAAGCGACGGCCCAGCAGATCCAAAATTCGGGGATGCAGATCCCCGGGTTCCGACAGAACGTCGGCGTCATCGAGAAGGTCATGGAGCGGTACATCCCGCAGGTGACCGTCATCGGCGGCGCCTTAGTCGGACTGCTGGCCGTCTGGGCGAACATGCTCGGCACCATCGGGTCCGTCACCGGAACCGGGCTGCTGCTGGCCGTCTCCATCACGTACAAGCTGTACGAGGAGATCGCCGAGGAGCAGCTCATGGAGATGCACCCGATGATGCGCCAGATGTTCGGCAATGAGTGACCACATTGTGGTCACAAGTTAGCAGACCCGCATCTCACGGTTCTCTTATTTTATCGGACAAAGAGTGACGACTCCGGATTACTGATAACGAATCTCGTACACCGTGTCCGCAGTCGCCGTATCTACTCCGGCGGATGGGTGGTCACGGTGGAGTCGACGGAGGCAGGGAGAGGAGTTGCCACAACCGATGCGGTCGGAGCGTTGACGGTCATCTTCCTACCCACGGAGACCAGTCTGTGCGCGATGAGGATAGCGAGCGAGACTAAGCAGAACGTGAACGTAAGTCCCAGTTCTTGAATCGTGAGGGCGATCTCCTTGACCTCGTTCCACACTGCGGGGGTAGATCCGCCGAAGACCCTGACGATGTCGCGAACATTGCCAATGACACTAGCGAAACTCATGACAGTGTCATAAAGCCAACTTTCTAACTGAATGTGGAGGCGACCGTTTTTCGTGCCGGCCTTGATCAAATCGGCCATGAGAACCTCTTTCATGGGCGTTCACTGTCGATTAGTGGTCGTAGGATTGATAAATCCTTCGGCAGTATTTGCTGGGAAGCATTTTCGATTCAGACGAAGACGAGGATGCGGATGAAGATGAGGTCGAGGTTGAGCTATATGAGGACCGATCCTGATCCAGCGGACGAAGACGTGAATTCTGTCACTCTTGACCACAATTCAGGCCCCCATTCCTATCCTCCTTCTTGTACTTCCTCAAGTTTCGCGGCTAGCAGGGTGGGGTTGTCGTATGCAAGTTGGAAGATTGCTGTGTATATTTTGTTTGGGCGGGCGGTGAGGAAGAGGTCGTATTTGACCTCGAGACGCCGCCGTTCGCGTTCGATTTCTTGTTTATCTTTGACACGGATCGTCATTTGGTCGCTCATAGTCGTTCATGTGAAGGACTACAACTTCTTTATTCAGAGCGGGCTACGAAACTCGCGTTTAGTATATGCCGCGTAGTGAACAGTGCCGAAGCAGTCTGCGTGCAAAAGTGAGTGAAGACGAGCCGTACGACGGTGAATGCGCCGATCAGAGTCAGCGAGTAAAGGGTGAGACGATCACGTTCCGGTCTCGCTGGCCGGACGTGAAGCGCCGAGAGAAAATCGACGTTGACGGCGATGGCAAATGGATGGGCCCGTCAAAGATGTAAACGGCTACACGGACCTCGGCGTTCCGTACGTTGATGCACAAGTACAGTGATCGAATTCCGGTAGCACGGTTCTGCCTAGTGGCAACGCTATCGAATTATTTCATTCCGATCTTCCATTCGGGATAACTCCTGTTTAGAGCCCTAGAATAGGTTCTACAAGGGTAATAACTAGTAGCATCGCGAAGAGAAAAAGACGGAAGCAGTAAATGTGATTTTATCGCCGTGTACAACGGGAACATTAATAGGATCGTTCGGACTGGTCTTAGGGGGAGGGTGGTAATGACTAACAAGACTATCTATCAACTCACCCGTGAGACGATCAAGAAGGGGCTCTATCCGGTGATCGAGCGTCTCGGGATCGAAACGGCGATTCGCGTTGCGACGCCAGTCTCGGTTGCGGACGCCGAAGCGGCCCTCCGCGAGGCACTCGCCGAGGAGGAACTCGAGGTAGTGGCGGTCGTAGACGTCCAGGCCATCCACCACCACTACAACCTCGAATATCCCGAGTTCAAGATCCTCTGTGTGGGCGACCGAGCGGAGACAGAGGCGGGAATGAAGATCGATCCCGGCCTAGGTGCGTTCGTCCCCCTATCGGTGATCTGCTATGATCTCGACGGGGAGACCCGGGTGAGCGCAATTCGTCCGACCACGCTGCTGGCGCTGTTCACCGACGACGAACTCCAGCAAGTCATTCAGGAGACCGAGGTAGCGCTCTGGCGGGCTCTCACGGAGGGCGTCCCGCAGGCCGAACTCCTCAGCGAGGAGCCGGCGCTAGCGCCCGGCGAGGAACGTACCCGGACGCGGATCAAGATGGCACTCAACCTCGTACTCGCGCTGGTTGACGCCGAGTACAGTATCCACGTCTCGAGTCCACTGCCGCGAGCGCAGATCGAGACCGACGTACGAAACGCGCTCGATCGCCGCGGCCAGAAGGTCCTCGGCGAGGTCGGTGACACGCTGCTGGTCGGCAACCCCGGCCAGGCGCACAAGGCGCTTGCGATCGAACCAGATATCGGCGTCTTCATCCCTCTCTCAGTGACGATCACCGAGGAGGATGGCGAGACGCACGTCCGAACCGTGCGACCCTCTACGCTGCTGGCGTTCTACGATGATCCCAACCTTCGTGACGTCCTTCAGGAGATGGAGCTGCTGCTCTGGAACGCACTCGTCGACGGCGTACCGGAGGCAACGGTCCACAGCAGACAACCCCCGCTCCCGCCGAGTGGTGGCCAGCGGACTACTGCGGCCAATCTTCCGGGAAAATTAGGGTCGGTCCGCCCATCCAAGTGACATGGGTCACGTCGGCCGTCGCTTCCCGCCTTCGAAGCCGACCCATCCGACGACGGCGGCGAGCAGGAGGTGAAACGCGTTAGTTTCCCAGTTAATGCTATCGCGTCCGATCAGAACGCCGATCGTGCCGCCGAGGGATACCACTAGGTAGAGGACACCCCCCACCTTGTTGAACAGCGTTGCGCCACCCGCGTAGCGGGTCAGAAACAGGCCGAGGAGCCCGGTCAGGACGTGGACGACGTTGACGGACGGCGGAATCCGGAAGACGCCGAGGAGGCGATCTTCGTTCGACAGAACGCCGCTGGCGTCAACGACGCCCAACGCCACCAGTATCGTACCGAACAGGGTCGCCAGTTTCTTCTGGGGATCCCGTGGCTCGCCCGCGTTCGCCATCCCCGTTCCCGTCGTCGTCGCGGTCGACATGACATGTGATGGGCCAACGTACATCTCGAAAAGGATTGTGCCGGCCGGAGTGTCGAGGCGAACCCACCCGTGACGTTTTGCGTGCGTCGAACCGAATACCGGTATGGACGGCGAGGGCGGGCGCGGCGAGATGACGCTCGTAATCACGGTTGCCGCGCTCGAGCGAGTCTCGGATCCGGAGACAGTCGTCGACGACGCTCGCCAGTGGAGTACGCGGGTCGGCGTCGTCGGCGACGCCGCTCCCGACGAGATAACGACCGCGCTCGAGCGGGCGGGCATCGACCCCGACTTCGTTTCCGGGAAGAAAGGGGTGACGGGTAGCCTCGCGGCCGTCCGACAACGGTTCCCGACGGATCGGTACGTCGTCGTCGGAACGGACGACGCGGTTCGAACGACCGCCCAGGCCCTCGGCTGGGAGTACCTCTCGCTCGAGGAGGCGGCTGCAAAGGCCGAGTGGGAACTCGAGACGTCGAGTGAATAGTCTATCTTAGGATTCGGCCAGCGCCGCCTCTAGGTGGCTGAGAACCCGCTCAAGGACATCCTCGAGCGCGATCGCGACGGGATCGGTGAACTCGTCGACGGTCATCCCCCAAGAATCGTAGCCGGGTTCGACGGTGATGATCCGCGTGTCGTCGGAGAGATCGCCGAACGCCGCCGCGATCGCGAGGACGTTCTCGACGGTGTTCGATCCCATCGCGCTCTCGCCGATGCGTTCGACGAGTTCGTCTTCGGGTATCTCGTACTCACTGGCACCGTACTCGTGGATGGCGCCGGGATTTTCGGAGGGAATCCCATCGTTCAGTTCGCCGCCCCGTTTCTCGGCGCCGACGAGGAACACGGTCTCGTACTCGCCCGCCGTGATCGTCTGGTAGGCCGCCACAGGGGTGTGACTGCAGTCGGCGACCGCGACACCGGGGGGATCCCACTCACAGACGCGGTAGGCGACGACGGTTCCGACCGCCAGGTCGCCGAGCAGCGGATAGCCGACGCCGGCGACCAGCACGGGATCGTCGCGACTCCCCGCGACAAGGCCCGCTCCGTCGCCCGCCTGGCCGGGCCGGTACGCGTCGTCGAACAGCGGCCCCGACTCGGCCGCGTCTCGGAGCGCCGCGGCGCGTCCGTCGAAGAGCGGGTCGGTTTCGTCTCCGTTCTCGTCAGCGTGGTCGGGCGTCATCGTTTGGAGAGATCGTGGCTGTCATCGTTCGAAACGCGACCGTCACCGAGTCAGTCGCCGGAGATGATGTCGCGAATGGCTTCCTCGGCGGGCTGATCGCCGTCGGTGAACGAGCAGCCACAGGAGGTGACGTCCTCCGTGATCACGTCGCGCTGGCGGTCGGTGTGAAGATGGACCGTACACGGCATGCAGGGGTCGAAGCTCCTGATCGACCGGAGGATGTCCATACCGGAGAAATCCTCCTCGTCGGTGAAGTCCTCGAGCAGCGGCGTGTTCAACGCGGCCTCCTCGTAGGGACCGGGATTGCCGAAGGGATCAGTCGGCGATGCCATCCACGTACTCGGCGTGAGGATCTGGTAGGTGTCGATCACGCCGTCCTCGATGACGACGTGGTGTGTGAGGTAGCCGCGACCGGCCTCCCAGAAACCGACGCCGCGTTGGGTACCCGACGAGGGGACGTCGAACGGTGCGTGGATGTCAGACGCTCCCTGTTTCAGGCGGTCGAGCGCCTCAACGAACCCGGTGTAGCAGACGAGCGCGCAGTACGCGATGTGGTAGGCCTTCGCGCGCATCCGCTCGGCGGCGTTCAGCCGCTCAGGGATGTCCCACCGCAGCGTCATCTCGGGCAGTTCGGTCTCGGGCAGGTGGAGGTTCAGCCCGTCGCCAGTCGGCTCGATGTACGGGTTATCGACCTCCTTGGCCATCGCGGTGATCCAGTGGCGGGAGTGGGGGCCGGTCTCCATCACCTGCCGGTCCCACCGGGGCGAGGTCCCCCACGTGTACTTCTCACGCCAGGACGTTCCCTCGGGCTTTGGACGCGTCTCCTTATTCCAGGGGTGGTACGGGCTGATCGGTCCGCCCGCCGGCGTCTCCGAAAAGCGTGGCCCCTCGTCGTCGGTCCAGTCTTCGTAGAAGGAGTGGTCGACGAACTCCTCGACGCCCATGTCGATCTCTGTCAAATTCGTCGTCACGAGTTCGCCGTCGATGATGACGCCAGGCGTCGACAACCGGGCCAGCCCCCACTCGTCGGCGTCCTCGTAGCGGGCGTTGTACGCGTCGGGGTCGTCCCAGATGCCCGTTCCGATGAGGTTCACGGGGCGCTCGCCGACGTGTTCGTAGTCCTCCAGCTCCGCAAGCAGGAAGTCCAGCAAGTCATCCCAGACGAACGCGATCTTCTTCGCGTAGTCGAAGAAGTGGTTGAGTCGCGTGTAGAATTGCTGGAACGACGTCCGCGTCAGCGTCGTCGTCAGCCCGCCAGGCGCGATGGTTGAGGGGTGGGGATACTTCCCCAGCATGAGCGACGCCGCCGACCGCGCTTCGCGGGTGTTCTCGAGCGCCTCGAGGTAGAGTTCTCCCTCCAGCGGGTTCATCGCGGTCATGATCTCGCCGATCGTCTCGTAGCCGTGGACGTCGGCGTGGGGCGCGCTCGTCTCCATCGCCTGCTCGACCACGTCGGGATTGCTCTGTGAGAGCAGCGATTCCGAGTAGTCCGGGCCGGCGAGCAGGAACAGGTGCAGCGAGTGGTCGTAGAGGAACGCCGCCGCCTGGCCCATGTTGCGCGCCCAGACGCCCATCGGCGGTGGTTCGACGGGGAATGCCATCTCGAGGGCCATCGACGAACACAGCGAGTGGACGGCCCCGCAGACGCCGCAGGCGCGACTCGAGAGGTCGATTGCGTCTCGCGGATCGCGCCCTTCGAGGATGATCTCGTACCCACGGAACAGTGTCGCCTGGGAGTGTGCCTCGAGTACCTCCTCGTTCTCGAGATCGGCCTTTGCGTGGAACGCCAGCGCGCCGGCGATACGCGTCACCGGATCGATGTTCACATCCTTGACGCCCTCGCTCGGTTCCCTCCCACGCTGCGCTTCCTCTTCGGCCACCCGTTCGCCGCCGTTGGTTTCCTGTTTGCCGAGACCGTTCACTGCCACGCCGTCGTGTTCACCGGGTACGTCGAAGCCCCGCTCTTCGGATCGGATCGGATTTCCGTCGTCGTCGAACTCGATCGGCAGGTTGTCGAACGTCATGCCATTTTAGTTCGTATGTCCGGGTTTCGGTCGTTCGCGTTCGCCGACTCGGCCGGGTCGTTCATCCGAATCGGTAAGTTGCTCGCGGACATCGCTGGGCATCGTCTCCAAAATCTCCTCGTAGATCGCTTCGGGATCCGATTCGTCCAGCGCCACGTCGTCCGTCACGTCCGCATACCCGCACGCTGACGGGTGGTCTTCGTCGGCATCCGACGGCCGGTCGACGTCGTCGGCCTCATCCGCGAGGTACGGATTGCCGTCGTCGTCAAACTCGATCGGCAGGTTGCTGAAACACATTTTCATCCACCCCACGTCGGTTCGGGTTGCTCCTCCTCCGCGTAGTTCGAGTCGCGCATGTGCCACCACCGGTAGACGCGCTCTTCGACGCCCGGCGACTCGTCCCAACGGACCTCGCGGTCCGTCTTCTTGATCGTCCGCTGACGGAGCCTACGCATGACGCCGCCGAGGATCTTCGAGCCGGTCGACGAGATCATCGAGCCCGGTGGCGCCTTGAAGTACGGGGTAAACTTGTCCGGGAAGCCGGGCATCGTACAGCCGATGCACTTCCCGCCCATGTTCATGCAGCCGCCGATCCCGCCGCTGTTGCGCCGCGACGGCATGTTACACTTCACAACCGGCCCCCAGCAGCCGGGTACCTCGACGAGACACTTTTCGCTGCCGTACTCCTCAGCGAAGTCGCCCTCTTCGTAGTAGGATCCGCGTTCGCAATTTCGGTGGACGGTCTCGCCGAACAGCCACTTCGGCCGTCCGAGTTCGTCGAGTTCGGGCAACGGTCCAATATCCTCGACGTAGAACAGGAGGTGCGCCACGGTCTCGATGAAGTTATCTCCGATCGGCGCACAGCCGGGGACGTTGACGACGGGGAGTCCGAGAACGCTCCGATAGTCCCGTCCGAGGTAGTCCATCGTTCCCATCGCGTCGGTGGCGTTCCCCTTCGCCGCCGGGATGCCGCCCCAGGTGGCACAGGTTCCGATCGCGATGACCGCGGCCGCGCCCGGTGCGAGCCGATCGAGCCAGTCGACCATCTTGATTGGCTCGCCCTCCTCCTCGCCGAGGGAGATCCAGTAGCCGTCGCCGTCGATGAGCCGCTCGTTCGGGACGCTTCCCTCCACGATCACCACGTACGGATCGCGTTCGCCGTTCACGGCCGCCTCGAACTCCTTGACGTACTCATCGCCCCACTCAACGGACAGGACGGGGTGGTGGAGTTCGATTCTGGGCAGGTTCGGAATGTCACCCCGCAGCAGGTGCTCGAGCCCCGGTTCCGTCGCCGAGAGCGCCGCAACCGAACAGCCGTCGCAGCTCTCGCCCGCGAGCCAGTAGGCGTGCAGGACGTCCTCCTCCTCTTTCACTGCCTCGCCTTCTCCGGCCCGTAATCCCTCCGCTCCCTCCTCGGGTTCCTCGGGCCAGAGAGCGTCCGCTTCCGACTCCGAATCGACGTCTCCTTCACCCGACGGGTCGGACTTCGGGGCCAGATCGTCTGGAATGCCACTCATTACCAAACACTAGTGTGGCTGACGGCTGCCACGTTGATAAAGATCCGCTTCGGGAAACCGAAGTAATAGTGGCACGGCGGGCGTAAGAGCGACTTAACAGAGCGATAGGGTCTTTCACGTTCCCTCGAGTCATCCGTCGACCGACCCGTTCGACCTGAGCTTGTCGATGACCAGTTCGATATGTTCGACGGCCCGTGGAACCGCCGCGCAAACGGGATCGCTCAATTGGTCCTCGAGATCGTCCGTCTCGTACGGTTCGCAGCCGACCAGCACCGTCGGTTCCGGCAGCACGTCGAGCGCCTCCCCGAGGACGAGCACCTTCGACGGATCGGTCTGGTGCATGTCGGCCGCGAAGCCGCCGATCTCGCGCTTCGAGTACCCATCAAGGTCCGGCACGTCCGCGCGTTCGACGTAGAGCGTCCCGGGTTCCTCGTTGCGTTCCATCGCGTCGACCAGAACGAGCGCGTCGTACTCGTCGAGCAGTTCCTGGGCCATGCTCACGCCGGAGATGCCGACCTCCACGACCTCGACGTCAGAGGGGAGGTCTCGGTCCTCGAGCGCGTCCGCGACCGCGACGCCAAAGCCGTCGTCTCCACGCAACAGGTTCCCCATACACGCGACGAGGATCCGTCCGGTCACGCGTTCCACTCCGCGAACGTGAGAGTTAATAGTTGCGCTACCAAGGAACACACGTTTATCAGTCCGGGCGAGGTAATTCGCGTAATGGCTCACGACTCCGCCACGGCCGACGACGGAGACGGCGAGACGCCGAAGGAGTCTCGTGAAGACGACGATAGCGCGGAGCTTCGCTCCGCGGCCCATTTGAGCGGGCAACGCCCGCGGGAAGAAGCCGTCGACGACGAACTGTTCTGGCGCGACGAGGTGCTGGAGGCGATGTACTGGATGATCGGCGAGGGGATCGAAGAGGCCGTCGCTCCGTCGGATCTCCGCGGCTTCCTCGACGCGTCGGCCGACGTCGTCGAGCGGACGTTCTCCGACCTCGAGGCGCGCGATCACGTCCGCGAGACGTTTCGAGGGTACGTGTTCACGGATCACGGCGAGCGAGAGGCTAAACGCCGGTTCGCAGACGAGTTCGCCGACGTGCAGGGTTTCACCGCCTCGCACACCGACTGCGGCCCGGACTGCTGGTGTCACGACCCCGATCACGCCGAGGACGAGTGTCCCTCCGAGGACGATCACCGGCACGCCCACCACTGACTCGAGCGACACCCAACCCGCTGCTGGTCGGATCGAACGAGGTCGATGGATCGCCGTGATTTGTCGAGACTGCTGGAGACAATACCTTGTGCATTGGACTCGATGGCTTACCCGATGACGGACGACGCCGGCGACCGGGTCTATTACGTGATCAGCGACCTCCACATCGGCGGCGACGAGCAACTCGGACAGGTCGATTTCCTCGACGAATTGCTCGACTTCCTCGAGCGGTTGGAAACGACCGACGAGGACGCGGAACTGATCATCAACGGGGACGCGTTCGGCCTCTGGGAGTTCACTGAGATCGAGGGACTGGAAAAGTTCGACGTCCTGGTCGAGAAGTATCCGGCACTGTTCGAACAGTTCCACGCGACCGGCGAGTCAATTCCGATCACGCTGCAACCGGGCAACCACGACCACGAACTCGCCGCCTACGACGAGTACGTCGAACGCCTCGCCGAGTACAACGTCGACCTCGTCCGGTCCGAGTCGATTACCCGGTCAGTCGGCGACCGAACGATCTGGTTCGAACACGGCCACCAGCGGGATCTCAACAATCGAATTGAGGACTTCGGCAATCCGCACGCGACGCCGATGGGATACTTCTACAACACGCACGTGACGAGCCGGGCCGGCCAGCTGTCCGACCGGGGCCGGTACAACTGGTTGAAAGACGTGCAGGCGGTCACACCGACCGAGCGGATGCCGCGCTGGCTCGTCTCGAAGTACTTCTACCGCGAGATGAACCCCTTCCTGCGGTACGCCGCGGTCCCGTTCCTGTTGCTGTTCAACGCCAGCGTCGTCCTCGCGATGCTCGCGGGGCTCGATCTGGCCGGCGTCTGGACGATGCCGGTCGAAACGGCCGACGCATTCCTCGATCGGTTCGGTCTGGCAGGCGCGGCCGTTCACCTGCTACTCACGATCAACGCGGTGATCGTCGGATTGCTATTGCTCGTCGGGATTCCCGTCTATTTCCTGCTTCGGGATGTCAGGGAGACGGTCGACCGGTTCGGAATCGCCGAGACGGACCTCACGGTCGATCCCGAAGCGCCGTACGAGCGAGCCGCCCGCGAGGTCTTTGCCGACCATCCGGACACGGCCGTCTTCTGCTACGGGCATACCCACCGACCGTCGATGCGGGAAGTCGAGGACAGGCTGGTCGTCAACACCGGGACCTGGCTGAAGCGGCTCCACCGCCGGGACGTCGTCACCGGGCACCTCCCCCCGGTCTTCTATCCGTCGTATCAGCTGTGTGTCGTCCGCATCGAAGCCAACCCCGAGGGCGTCGCGGTCGAATTCGAGGAGATCGAGAAATCGAGTCCGACCGCGACAGAACTCACGCTCACGGAGCGGCTGCTCACGCTGGGTCGGGCGCCGGATCCTGAATTACCCGACCGAGCGGTCGTCGAGGAAGCGGTGGATGAGTCGGCCCTCGAGCGCTCGAGTGAGCGGTCCGATGCGGTCTCGTAATGACGGGAAGCGACCTCGTGAAGCGTACGGTTGTTTCTCAGACTATTTTCGGGGAACCGTTCCGTCACCGTTACGCCCCCGCTAGCGGGGGAGACAATATCGATATCGCCGCGGCTCCCCTAGAAGAGCCCCTCGAGACGCTGGAGCGCGTGCTCGCGGATCTCGTCCGGATCGAGGTCGGCGAACGCGTCGGGCGAAATTCCGAGCCGGAGGCGCATCCAGATCTCGTCGTCGGCTTCGTCGAACGACAGCGTCTCGACTGAAGGCCTCGCCGTTTCGAACTCGGCGGCGGCGAAGGCCCGAATGTCCTCCTCGAGTTCGGCCTCGACGGCCACCGGGACGAGGTCTGCCGCCTCATCGGGGAGTCGAACGTCGTCGGGGAGCCGCGCGCAGATCTCGAGCGCGACGATATAGCCCTCGGTACCTCCCTGTTTGATACGGGACTGACCGGGACTTCGCGCCGTGTTCGGTCGGCCCGCCGTCGGATCGGTCGCCTGGTCGTTCGTCGTCGTGGCGTCCCGATCGTTCCCGTCCGCGTCGTCCGTCGATCCGTCGACGCCCACCGGCTGGTCTGCGTGTATCTCGAACTCGGGAATGTCGTCCGGATCGATTCGCTCCCATCTCGGCTCTGCAGGCTCTGCCTCGCCCGGTTCCGCGACGTCGACGTTCGACGCGTCGACTTCGGTCTCTATGCCGGTATCCGCTTCAGCCGTTCCGTTCACGTCCGCCGCGTCTTCGTCCGTCTCGGTCGCGTTTTTCCCCTTCCCCTCTTCGTCCGCGCTCTCGTCACGATCACGCCGCTCGCCCCCGTCGGTTCGGAGTCGGTCGGTGTGCGACTGCGCTTCGGCGGCGACTGTGTTCCCTCCGCACGACCGGCCCGCGATCCGCTGCAGCCGCGTCCAGAGACACATGACCGATAATCCGACGGGAACACGCATAAAACCGAGAGCGGCGCTGTTTCTCACGATACTGTCGATAGCTATGCCAAATAGTACGTATTCAGTTATTGCTGCTACCTGTCCCCGGAAGCGGCTCGACTCGAAACACGTAGTCCGCGTAGACCCCATCGAGATTTGCGGGGCTCTCTTCGGCGGTGTGCTTTCGACACAGGCGGGCCTCTGCCTCGACGGCCCCCTTACCGGTTTCTTCCTGATACCGTTCAAGGACGACGAACGCCGCCCGCTCGTCGCAGCCGCGCCGATGACACTCGCGAGCGTCCGGATCGTCATCGCGTTTGGTCTCGTCCGTCTCAGTCCCTCTGCCGGGTGGTGGTTCGGCTTCGTGGGCACGGTCACGCGTTCGGTCGAGTTCCGACTCTCGCTGGCGGTTCTCTGCGTCGCGGGCCCGCTCGTCTCGGCTCTTTTTCACGTTTGTCATATTGTACCACAGTAGGAGGATAGGAATAACGCTGTGCCTGCTACACGGTATCGAGCCTGAACGCATCGCCCTCTGACATCGCCACTAATGTGATGTGTGCCCCCAACCATCATAGTGCGCGGCGACGAACTCAACTCGAGCATGAAGATCGCAGTCTCGGGTAAGGGCGGTTCCGGAAAGACTACCGTCTCGGGAACGCTCGCACGGGCATTCGCCGCGGACGGATACGACGTATTGGCGATCGACGACGATGAGAACCCGAACCTCGCGCTTACGCTGGGTATCCCGCGCGAACGCGAGGTCGCACCGATCCCCGGCGACCTGCTCGAGCGGGTCCAGACACCGGACGGTGAGACGGAACTCGAACTCGCGAAGACGCCGGGTGAGATCATCGACGACTACGGCGTCGAGGCACCTGACGGGATCCAGTTGCTCAAGATGGGTGAGGTCGAGCACGCGGGCAGCGGTTGCATGTGCCGCGCCCACTCGACCGCCCGCGAAGTGCTCTCCGAGGTCGTCGAGGACCGCGACGAGGTGACCGTGATGGACATGGTCGCCGGCGTCGAGCACCTGGGCCGGGGTACGGCAAAGGACGTGGATACGCTGCTAGTCGTCGTCGAACCGTACTACAAGTCGCTCGAGACGGGCCAGCGGACCCGCGACCTCGCCGACGAACTCGACATTCCCGACGTTCGCGTCGTCGCGAACAAGGTGCGCGACGACCACGATCGAGAGGCCATCGAGGAGTTCTGCGCTGAGAACGGCCTCGAGATCGCCACCGTCGTCCCGTACGACGACGCCATCCGCCGCGCGGATCAGGAAGGGGCCGCGCCGATCGATCAGGATCCCGACGCGCCGGGGGCCAGCGCCATCCGAGAGCTGGCCGACGACCTGCTCGAGACTTACACCTGACGATGGCCGAGCGAGAGCGGTTGTATCACCTGCCCGAGTTCCTCGCGCGGGTTCGCGAAGGAGGCGTCCACGACGTCCGCGAGAACCTGGGCGAGGACGTCAGCGGTGTGCTCTACCACCACCGTGGCGTCCGGGTTCCGGGCCACAACGCGACGTTTATCTGGCACGAAGCGGGCGGCACGTTCAAACTCGTAGTCGACGGCGTCGGTGATCGGGGCGCGTGGACGACGTTCGACGCCGACCGGTCGTGGGACGTCTTCTTCGTTCGGCCGCCGGATGACGCGCCGTACCTGGCCTGGATGACCGACGCCGAGTTCGAGAGCGACGAGGCCGACCGGTTCGACGAGAAGTCGGCTGCCGTCGGGGCGGGACGATTCTCTTTCGGACTCTATCTCCAACCGGTTGCCGTGTGGCAGGAACTCGAGGAACGCGCTCACAAGGCCGATGTCCCCTGCTTCATCTACCGTCCCAGCGGGCGGACGCTCGTTCCCGAGGGAGACGTAGCCGACTACGAACACGCGCTTCCACCCGAACTGATCGGCGACGATCCGCCCGACTACCTCGGGCTGGTAGACGCCAACGTCGGTCTGTAAACGGCCCTCCCGTCACCTTCAGTTCGGTCTGCGCCTGGATGAAGTGAATGCGGAACGTGAAGATAGTTCGAACGGCAGAGTCCATTGATACCGGTGAATGTCCGGCTGACCGACGGACGGTGATCTCGTGGCATCGAGCGCCTTATGCTACCACGTATCTTAACCCCAGGTGAACCAAGCGACGGCACAGCGAGGTGGCCGTTGCGAACGAGATCGAATGAGTGCTCCTACCACGTTCAAACAGCTGTATCGCGAAACGATCCCGTCGATAGCGTCGGTATATGTCGATTCGCATCACCGCCGACCGGGCGGAACGGGATCTGGATTCGTCTACGATACCGAACACGTGATCACGAACCAGCACGTCGTCGGCGGCGCCGGAGAGGTCGATCTCCGGTTTAACGACGATTCGTGGGGTTCGGATCGAGTTATCGGCACTGACGCCCACACGGACCTCGCGGTAATTCGGACCGACGACCTGCCGGCGGATGCAGACCCGTTGTCGATCGCAGACCGGACCCCGACGCCTGGCGAGCCAGTCGCGGCGCTTGGAAACCCGATGGGGTTGGACGGAACGATCACAACGGGAATCGTCAGCGGCGTGAATCGGTCGTCACCGACGGACAATGGATTCACCATTCCGGACACCGTCCAGACCGATGCGCCGATCAATCCCGGCAATAGCGGCGGCCCGCTCGTCACGCTCGACAGCGAGGTGGTCGGAGTTAACAGGGCGAAGGCCGGAGAGAATATCGGGTTCGCTATTTCCGCCGCGGTCGTCGCCCGAGTCGTTCCGGAACTCGTCACGCACGGTCGATTCAGGCATCCGTACCTGCGGATTCGGACGGTAGACGTCTCCCCCACCGTCGCCGAGGCCAACGACCTGGCGAACCCCCGAGGCGTGCTCGTCGTAGGCGCCCCGCTCGGCCCCGCGAGCGCCGCGTTGCGAGAGTGTCGCGGAGTCCGCCGGATTCGCGGCCGCGAAGTCCCCGTCGGCGGCGACGTAATCGTGGGCATCGACGGCCACGAGATCGACTCCCACGAGGAACTACAACGCTATCTGCTGACCGAAACGCGTCCCGGGCAGACGATCGAGATCGAGGTGCTCCGAGAGGGACGAGAAACGACCGAGGAGATCGCGCTCGCCGAACGTCCCAGCCGCACTACCGACCCGGCCGAAACCCGCGTTCGGATCGAGTGAGTCGCGACCCCTCCGGTTCGATACGGTCGTGATCGCGTGATCGATGAGTTGGCATGAAGATGGGGAACGCAGGTGTGGATACTGAAATAGTCCGGAACGGGGCTGCGCTGATTATCCTTTGGACGCCGTCGCTAGCAGATCCGCGGCGCGGGCTCGCTCGCGGGCTCGCGGAGGTAGCGGTTACCGATTCCGGTGTCGAGAACTACTCTGCCGCGGTGGTCGTCGATGGCCTTCCCGATCGCTGCTGCGTTCGTTCCCTTCGGGTGGTCACGTAGTGCGGTGAGGACGTCCTCGGCCGCCGTCGGGGCGACGCCGAGCACGGCTACGCCTTCGTTGGCGATCTGGAAGGGATCGAGGCCGAGCATCTCGCCGGTGCCCTTCACGTCGCTGGTGACCGGGACGCGCTCCTCGCGGATCTCGATCCCGACGCCGCTCTTCCTGGCCAGCTCGTTGAGCGCCCCTGCCAGTCCCATCCGGGTCGGATCCTTCATCGCGGTCACGCCCTCTCCGGCCGTCTCAAGGGCGGCGGCGAGCAGTCCGTTGAGCGGTTTCACGTCCGACTCGAGGTCGCTTCCGAACTCGATCCCCTCGCGTTCGGCGAGCAGCGAGATACCGTGTTCGCCGACGGAATCGGTGACGATGACGACGTCGTTCGGGGAGAGGCCGGCGTCGGGTGTGACGTGTTCAGCGATGCCGACGCCGGCCGTATTGACGATTACACCGTCGAGTTCCCCGTTCCCCATCACTTTGGTGTCGCCGGTGACGACCGGCGCGTCTGCCTCCGCGCAGGTCGCCGCCATCGAGTCGGCGATCCGCTCGAGATTCGCGACCGGGTAGTTCGCCTCGACAACGACCGCACTCGTTAGCCCCCGGACGTCCGTCGCGCCCATCACTGCGAGGTCGTTGACGGTACCGGAGACGGCGAGGCGACCGATGTCGCCGCCGGGGAAGAACGGCGGATCGATCACGTGGGTGTCGGTCGTCACTACGAGGTTCGCATCGCCGATTGGCACGACGGCGCCGTCGTCCATGTCGGCGAGGCAGACGAGCGCGTCAGCGGGGTCCGAAAAATTCGCTGCGAGCGTCTCGTTCACTAGATCCCGCATCGCCGTTCCGCCAGCCCCGTGTTTCAGTTCGATTCGCCGCTCATCCTCGCCTTCGGTCTCGTCTGTCGACGGGTCTGTGACATCGCTCATCTGTCGGCCCTCGTATCGATCATATATCCGGTCGACCCCCGTACTCGTGCCAGATCTTGCAGGTTCCCTCGCTGCTCACCATACAGGCTCCGACGGGATCGTCCGGGGTACACTCCTCGCCGAACATGTCGCAGTCGGTCGGCTCGGCTGTCCCGGACATGATGTCGCCGCAGATGCAATCGTCAGCGAGTCGCGATGTATCATCGTCTTCGAGGTGGCCGGTGTCGATATCGAACCGCTCGCGAGCGTTACACTCGGCGTACTCGTCGCGGAGGACGAGGTTGGCACCCGGAATGTCAGCGATGCCGCGCCACTGGCCGCCGACGGCTTCGAACACCTCCCAGAGCTGTTCCTGAGCGGGCCGGTTCCCCTCCCGCGTCACGCACCGGGGATAGGCGTTCTCGACTGCCGCCTCGCCGTCGCTGATCATCTCGACCAACTTGGCGATGCCGGCGAGAATATCGAGCGGTTCGAATCCACCGACGACGACCGGCAGCTCGTGGCGGTCGACCAAATCCTCGAAGATCCCAGAGCCGGTGATGATCGCGGCGTTGCCCGCGGCGAGGTAGCCCTGAATGTCGGTGTCGGGCATCTCCGCGACGATTTCCATCGCCGGCGGGACGTACTTGTGCGCCGAGAGGATCGACAGGTTCGCCGGCGGATCGTCGAGCACGACCGCCGCGGTCGGGGCGGCCGTCGTCTCGAACCCGGTAGCGAAGAAGACCACCTCGCCGTCTTCCTCTTCAGCGATATCGACGACGTCGGCGGCGCTGTAAACGATTCGGACGTCGGTCCCTTCGGCGCGCGCATCGTCGAGCGACTTCGTCGTCCCCGGCACTTTCAGCATGTCGCCGTACGTCGCAACCGTGACGCCGGACTCGGCGAGCGCGACCGCCTCGTCGACCTCCGGCATATCGGTGATACAGACTGGACAGCCCGGTCCCATGATGAGTCGGACCGAGTTCGGTAGCATACTGCGGATGCCGAACTTGGCGATCGATTGTTCGTGGCTGCCACAGACGTGCATGATGGTCGCCGGCGGATCCTCGAGACCCTCGCCCAGTTCCTCGAGCGCGTCGGCGATCGCTCGTGCCTTCTCCGGGTCGCGGAACTCGAGTTCGTTCTCGCCGTCGCCGGTCGGAACGTCCCCCGTCGGACCTCCTGGTGGCGTCTCAGACATCGATATCCAACTCCTCGAGGAGGTCTTCGGCGTCGTCCGCGTCGGCCGGTTCCGCGTCGTCCGCTGTACCGGTGGTCTCTGCCGTGCCAGCGGCGAGTGTTCCGTCGACTGCGTTCGGCGGCACTGTGCCGCCGGCTTCGAGTTCGTCGGCGACATCCTCGTGCAGCATATCGTCGGGATCACCATCCATGAACGACTCGTACAGCGCCATCGTCTCGTCGATCTCGTCATCCGGGATCCGGCGGATAGCGAACCCGACGTGGTTCAGGATGTGATCCCCCGGCTCGACGGGCGCGTCGACCGTGTCGAGCCGCACTTCCTTCTGTACCCCCCAGAAGTCGACGATCGCCCGCAACCCATCGACCGATTTCACTTCGCCAGGTACTCCGAGACACATGGGCCTGTGTTAGTTAGTACCACGCGAACAAAGTAGTTTGCCGTGAGCGGGTTGACGCGTCTCTCCGAAACAAGAAACTTCGATCAAATTCAGCCCGTAGGACGTAGTCTGTAGGTGATACGCTATTCTTCTCCCCCTCGTTTTTCAGCCGGCGTGTGATGCCGACTAGCATGGTGGACGCGAATTCGACCGAATCACCGCTCGAGGCGGCCGCCGGCACCGCTGGCCCTCACGTGATCGACGCGTTCAAAGTACTAAGCGACGAGACCCGTCTGGCCATCTTGCTAGCGCTGTGGGATGGCTACGAGCCGTTCGCCGGCGACGACGCGCTGTCGTTCTCGGAGTTGCTCGACCGAGTGGACTACGACACCTCCGGGAACTTCAGCTATCATCTCCAAAAGTTGGAGGATCACTTCGTGGAGTCGACGCCCGAAGGGTATCGGTTGAAGCAGGCCGGCCACAAGATCGTCCGTGCGGTAATCGCTGGCAGGGGACTCACGGACGCCACACTCGAACCGACCGAAATCGACGCCGACTGCACGATATGCGGCGAACCGCTCGCTATCGCGTACGAGGACGAGCACCTATACACAATCTGTAGCGGGTGCGGCGGGAAATTCGGCGCTGACAGCGAGAAACTTCCGGGGACAGTCATGGGGTTCGCGTTTGATCCGGCCGGCCTAGCACGTCCGACCGCCGAGGAAATCTTCGCCGCCTCGGTATTCCGCGCGATGCAGAAGTTCACCATGCAGATGGGCGGCCTGTGCCCCGACTGCTCTGGGCCGGTCGATAGTTCGATGAACATCTGTGAGGAACACTCACCGAACGGAATTTGTTCGAACTGCGGACGAAGAGACCAGGTCCAAGCACGTTGGGTCTGTACCGTCTGCAAGAATTCCGGACACGGTCCACCGGGGGGAAACCTGGTTTTGCATCCGCGCGTCGTGGCGTTCTATGCGGACCGCGGACTCGATATCGGATACGACGCGACCGATTTCGAGACGATCGTCGAGGTTCTGGAAGCGATGTCGAATCACGATCAAGAGGTCGTTTCCGCGGAACCGCCACGCGTCCGCGTCACCGTCCGCTACAGGGGCGACGAACTACGACTACTGATCGACGAATCGATGAACGTGATAACGGTCGAAGACTAGTCGACGAGATCTATCGCGCCTGGTTCACGAACCCAGCCGTGACGAGCGTCCGTGCTCGTCCGACGGCAACTCGGCGATTCTCCCGGATCGTCTACTAGAATTTCGTATAGATAACAATTATTGTCGAGGCTGCCAAACTCTCTTGCGTCCGTCGCAAACGATCGGGGGTGTCGGGTCACGACGAGTACCCGTCACGCGGCGGTGGAGGGATACGTACTAATGCCAACCTATATCGCGCTTCACAATCACCGAAAGGAGGGTTCGCAGACGATCAAACAGCTGCCTGAGCGACTCGAGCAGGCCACGGAAATCGCACACTCGATGGACTGCGACGTCGAGTACTACCTCACCAACGGCCAGTACGACTCCGCAGTCATCGTTGATGCGCCCGACGAACGGACTGCGAAACAATTAGCGCTCGGTGTCACCAGTACCGGAACTGTGACGACCGAGTTCCAGCGGGCATTTCACGAATCCGAACTCGAGGATTTAACCAACGGAATCCCCACGCCGTGAAGTGGCCTCACTCGATTTTTTGGAATTGGCCAGTCACCTAGTTCGAACCGGTTCTCGTCCGTATTCGACCCCTAAAACGTGGTAGATAGTACCATGATTATGAGGATGGACGGCGAACTCGTCCGTATGGAACGCGCCACCGTCCGCGTGACCGGCGTCGTCCAGAGCGTCGGGTTTCGGCCGTTCATCTACCGACGAGCGGTCGACCACGACCTGCGGGGAACGGTCCGCAACCTCGGTGATGCCGGCGTTCGCATCGAACTCGAAGGATCGGTCGAGGGGGTCGACGCGTTTCTCGCGGATCTACGGGAGCGCTCGCCGCCGCTCGCGAGCGTGGAAACGGTCCGCGTCGATCGGGAGTCGGTTGTCGATCCCGCGTTCGGGACCTTCGAGATCGTCGACTCCGCCGACGGCGGTAGTGACGCCGCCGGTGGTGGTACGATCCCGCCGGACACGGCCACCTGCGAGCGGTGCCTCGCCGACATTCGCGATCCGGATTCGCGGTATCACGATTACTGGGCGACCTCCTGCGTCGACTGCGGGCCACGGTTCACCGTCGTCGAGTCGTTGCCGTTCGACCGGCCGACGTCGTCAATGGCGGCGTTTCCGATGTGCGACGCCTGCCGCGAGGAGTACGAGGATCCGGCCGACCGCCGATATCACGCTCAGACGATCGCGTGTCCGAACTGCGGTCCGACGCTCCGCTACGGCCGATTTCCCGTCGATACCGGCACCGTCGATGTCTCGTCGACCGACTCGAGCGCGCCGGCTGAGGGACGCGATCCGTTTCCCGACGAACTCGATGCGCCGACCGACGACCGCGCGGCGATCGAGAGCGCCGCCGAGGCGCTCGGTCGCGGGGAAACGGTCGTGCTGAAGGGGATCGGCGGAGCGCACCTCGCCTGCGACGCGACCGACGCCGACGCGGTCGAACGGCTCCGCAAGCGGACCGGCCGTCCCGCGAAACCGTTCGCCGTCATGGCGCCGGACGCCGGCGCGGCCGCCTCGTTCGTGGACCTCTCGGAGACCGAACGGGCGGCGCTCGAATCACCTCGCCGGCCGATCCTGCTGGTCGAACGGAACCGATCTCGATCGCCGGCTGATTCGAACGGCGATGACGACCGGCTCGCGTCCGGCATTGCACCCGGGCTCCACACCGTCGGCGTGATGCTTCCGTACTCGGGCGTCCACCACCTCCTGTTCGATGCGATCGACGGGCCGCTGGTGATGACCTCCGCGAACCACCCGGGAAAGCCGATGCTGACCGCCAACGGACCGCTGGTCGACGGCCTCGCCGACGTCGCCGACGGCGCTCTCCTCCACGATCGGCGCATCGTCGCCCGCTGTGACGATACCGTCGCCCGCGTCGTCGACGGCGACCGACGCCTCGTTCGACGGTCACGCGGGTTTACCCCGGTACCCGTTCCCCTCGACCTCGAGGGCGTCGAGCCGGGATCGACTTCCGTCCTCGGAACAGGGCCGGAACTCGACGTGACCGCTGGCGTCCTCCACGAGGGCGACTGCTATCTCACTCAGTATATCGGAGACGTCGACGATCTCGACACCTTCGCGTATTTCGAGGACGCAGTCGATCACCTGCTCGACGTCACGGGGTTGGAATGTCCGTCGATCATCGCCCACGACTCCCACCCCGAGTTCAACACCACCGACTACGCGAGCCGGTTGATCGCAGACGGGACCGTCGACCGCAGTGTCGCGGTCCAGCACCACCACGCTCACGCCGCGAGCGTGCTCGCCGAACACGGTCGCGAGCGCGCGATCGCACTGACGCTCGACGGCGCGGGCTACGGCCCGGACGGCACCGTCTGGGGCGGCGAGGTGCTGGACACGTCGGTGGCGAACTACGAACGAGTCGCCGGGTTGACCCCGGTGCCGATGCCGGGCGGCGATCGGGCGACGCGCCACCCCGGTCGGTTGACCGCGGGGCTGCTGTACGCGAACAGGACGGATACGGATGCCGTCGAACGGACGCTCGTTCGACGCGACGTGCCGTTTCCCGGTGGTTTCGAGGAACGTAACCTCGTGTGCCAACAGCTCGCAGCCGGCGTCAACACCCCCGCGACGAGCAGCGCCGGACGCTTCCTCGACGCCGTTAGCGCCCTGCTCGGCGTCTGTAGCGAACGGCGCTACGAGGGCGAACCGGCGATGGAACTCGAGGCGGTCGCGGCCGGCGGAACGGCGATTGACGTCGACGTCCCGTTCGCGCGGGTCGACGATCGACCGGCGGTGGACACGCCGGTGCTCTTCGACGACCTCGTCGAACTGATCGAGGAGGGACGACCTCCAGCGGACGTCGCGGCCACCGCCCAGGCCGCGCTGGCGCGGGGCCTGGCGACCCTCGCCGTCGACGCGGCGAGCAATCGAAATCGGGACGCGGTCGCGCTGACCGGGGGCGTCGCGTACAACGATCGTATCGCGACGCGGATCCGCGAGCGGGTCACCGAGGCGGGGCTCGCGTTTCTCGGCAACGAGCGCGTCCCGCCAGGCGACGGCGGGATCGCCTACGGACAGGTCGCGGTAGCCACTGCCCGGGCATCTCAGGAGTGACGCCAGTCGCCGGACCGACACACCTCTCCGTCGGGTCCGGTCTGCGAAGTCGTCGAACGCGACGGGGAGCCGTCGGTCGGTGCCGCGAGTGGTCCGACTCGATCACACGAAATTCAGCGTATATTCGCCGACAGCGCGCGGATTTTCGACGCTCCCGAACGCGAGGACCACCTCCCGTTCGCGACGAAGCGGAGGTCGCCCGCGTTCACCCACCCGCACCACTCGCTTTGCACGACCACGACGGTGTCGACGTCCCCGAGGACGACTGCGGTCACGGTCTTCGACCGGAGTCCGACGGCGACGCAAGCGCGTTCGGTCGTCGGTATGTACTCGCGGCGACAAACCGAGAGGAAACTGCCTCCGATGAAGAGTGCGAGACTCGCCAGCATGGCAAGAATCACGCGCCGCCCGACGTCGATGGCTCCGACGGCGGCGAAACCGTTCGATCCGACGACGAGCACCGCAAACCCCGCGGCGATACCGGCAAGCAGAACGTTCGACGACGGATCCGCCCGGAACCGCATCCGCTCGGCCGGTGCCAGCGTCAACCAATTCGGCGTTCGAACGGACTGCGGGTCGTTCATCGGCCGTTCGGGTACATTTCACCGGCCAGCAGAAAGAGGTGGCAGGTATCTCTTCGCACCGAACGGCGGTGACGATGGTCGTTCCCGAGAGTGATTTATGAGCGAGGGCGGTGATACACCCACGAAATGACGGAGTCGGACCGGCTCGTCGGCGACCGACGGTGCTGGCCCTGTACTCTCGCTAACGCGGTCGCCGCGGCCATCATCACTGGCGTACCGCTGCTGGCAGCGGTTCTCAGCGGCGAACCGGTACTCGTCGTCGTGACCGTCGTCTGGGCTGTCGCGGTGTTCGGTTACACCGTCTACCGACTCCTAACACTCGGTTACCTGCCCGGTTCGGAGTCCGTCGCGAAGGCGACCGGTCTGCACGACCGAATCGGACCCGAAACTTCGGAATCGGCAGAGGAACCCTGAGATCATACCGGTAACGACGAACTGTGAGTTAAACGACTCTCCTATTTTAAATCGTTACCCCGCTAGCATATCGTAGCCGGCTTCGGCGAACCGAAGCTGGTTCGGAAGACCGGAGGGAACACATGTCAGGAGTAGATGCGAACCGCATCGGACCCGGATGGCGCCTGTTTCAGATCGTGGCATTGATAAGCGCGATCTCGTGGCTGTTCAGTTACCTCCTGTTTGGGGATCCGCTCGGCCGGCTCGAGCCGGCCTGGGGATCGATCGTATGGGTACTCTCGCCGATCATCTCAATCTTCATTATTGGTATCGCGGTTGCGCCGGAGCGGCTCTCTTTCCTCCAGGAGAGCGATGCGAAAGGGATTGCCGCGAGGAGCGGGCTCTTGCTCGTCGCGGGCCTGTGGATGGTCAATGTCTTCGTCGGCACGCCGATGGTCGACAAGCTATTCGCCGAACCGCTCGCGGCCTCAGGGGTAATTCCGGCGTTCGGCGGCGTGTTTCTGCACGTTGTTTTCCAGCACTGGTTCCAGGCGCTGGCGGCGATCACGCTGGCGCTCGTGCCCGCGAAGTTCTCGACGATCACCGACTCGCCGACCCCGGCCGGCGTCCAGTGCGCTGTAGTCGAGTGCGCCTGAGTACGCATCGATTTTTTCGATGCCGTCCGACATCGAATCGGCCACGATCGACCCCATCGGAATCGCTCACACGCCCTACGAGTCGTCCGAGGACGCTCCGCACCAGGGATTCGCCGACGACGCCGAGGCGACGAACGAGGTCTTCGAACCGTACGCGGCGGCGCTGGCCGGCATCGAGGAGTGCCATCGACCGACCGTCGTCTACTGGGCCGATCGCGCCGACCGCGATGCGCTCGTCGGCGGGACGGTATCGGTGCGTTCGCGACGCGGACGCCGCACCGGCCGAATCCGCTTCATATCTGTACCCGTCTACTGCTGGATCGGACGGACTGGGAACTCCGTGTCCGCGGACTCGACGCGCTCGACGGCTCGCCGGTCGTGGACCCCAAGCCAGCGCTGCAGGCGGAGCAATGACCGGGATCAACGCCGTTCGGAGCAGCCGAGTCATTATCCCGTTTGACCGTGTACGGCAAGATATGGCAAAACAGGGGAGTTGTGACTGCTGTTCGCCGTCGGCTGCGGAGACCGCGGTGCCGTCGGACGACGAGGCCGTGTGTTACTGCCCGGTGAACGGCGTCATCGAGACGATCAGTAAAAAGTATGCGCTCCAGATTATCAGCCTGCTGGGCGCCCACGGTCCGATGCGCTACGGCGGCCTCGAGGACCGACTCGAGGTGACGAGTTCGTCGCTCTTATCGGCGCGGTTGGACGAATTGACCGAGGAGGGGCTGATCGAACGCCGGAGCTTCGACGAGATACCGCCCCGCGTCGAGTACTCGCTGACGCCCCGCGGTCGGGAACTCGAGATGCGAATCCAGCCGTTGCTGGAGTGGGCCGCCGACGAAGAATGACTCGCGAAAGCGCGCTTCGAACCGATCGCCAAGGGTCACAACCGAAACGACAACTATGGAATCGATTCGGATAGCCGACCTCTCGAAGGCCTACCGGACCGCGGACGGCGAGGTGCTTCGCGTCCTCGACGGGATATCGCTCTCGGTCCCCACCGGGTCGTTCTTCTCGCTGCTCGGTCCGTCCGGCTGTGGCAAGAGTACACTCCTGAACGTCGTCGCCGGCCTGACCGACGCCGACGGCGGGACGGTCGCGATTCCGGACGACGACCGTCTCGGTTTCGTCTTCCAGGAACCGCGCCTGCTCGAGTGGAAGACCGTCGAAGCGAACCTCGCGTTCGCGCTCGATGGGACCGACATTCCGAACGGCGAGTACGACCGGCGTATCGAGGACGTGCTGACACGCGTCGGCCTCCAGAACGTGCGAACGGAGTACCCCCGATCGCTATCCCGGGGGATGCAACAGCGGGTCGCGATCGCCCGCGCGTTCTGCATCGAACCCGACGTGTTGCTGATGGACGAACCCTTCGCCAGCGTCGACGAGATCACTGCGCGCGAACTCAGGGCCGACCTGCTCGATCTCTGGCGGTTGAACGAGGTGACCGTACTTTTCGTCACCCACGATATCCAGGAGGCAGTCACGCTCTCAGACGTCGTCGCCGTCCTGTCGCCGAAGCCAGCGGCCATCGATGCGACAGTGGAGATCGAAACGCCGCGGCCGCGCGAGCCCGACGACGAAGCGACGTGGCGCTACTACGAGCGAATTCTCTCGCTGCTGGACGGGACATCTAGAACGTCTCCAGAGGACCGTCGGTGAGATCGCTTGCCCGGATCACGTCTGAAACAGCGAGACACCGATCCGCTCGCTCCCCTCGTCTCCGCGCCACTGCGTCAGCCGTTTCTCGACTTGCTTGATGATACCGAACTCGATGATCGTCATGAGGATCACGAACGACAGCGTCCACGCGAGAACACCCGAGAGCGAGAACAATTCGAACGACTCGTTGATCTTGTAGCCGATACCGTCACCGAGTCCGAAGAACTCCGCGATGACCACGATCTTCCAGGCGGCACCGAGCCCGAACCGACTCGCCGCCAATACGTACGGCACGAGCTGTGGCAACACGACCGACCGCAGCACCGCTGGCCACGAGGGGTTGAATACTTGCGCCATCTGGACGAGGTCGCGATCGATGTTTTTCGTCCCTTCCCAGATGTTCTCGGTCATCAGCGGCGTGATAACGAAGACGATCGTAGCAATCGCCGCGGTGTTGTTCATCCCGAGTACCATGAGCATGATGACGGTGACCGCGACGGCTGGCATCGTGAGCCCGACAATGACGAACGTCTCGAAGAACTGTTCGCCCGTCTTACTCACCCCCATCACGATACCGATCGCGACCGCCAGCATCAGCCCGATACCGAACGCGATCACCACTCGAGTTAACGTTTGTGCGAGATGCGTGATGAAGGCGTCGTACCGAACGATGTACACGACCTCTGTAACTACCTCCCGCGGTCCGGGCAAGAAGAACGGATCGTAGAACAGCGAGATAGCCCACCAGAGCCCGAGAAACGCGACAACGGAGCACGCCCGGACGAAATGCGTCCGTCGCAACGACGAGACCCGTTCGAACAGCCACTCGCCGACGAAACGATCGGAAACTCCCGAACTCATAGCTTGTCGGGCCGGCGGAACATCGTGTCGGACGGATCGCCATCAACGAGTCCCTCCTCGCTCGCTCGATTGACGACTTCCGCACCCGACTCCCGGAGTTCCTCGTCGAACTCGCCGGGATATATGTGGCCGATTCGCTCCTCGACCAGATCGAACTCCTCGTCCGTCTCGAGGCCGAGTTCGTCGTCGTATTCCTCGATGACCGCTCGCGGATTATCGCCGATGTGCGCTCCGGCGTCGAACATGGTTTCCATCAGTCCCTGCACTGCGTCGGGTTTCTCGTCGATCGTCTCCTGATAGGTTGCGACCTCGACCAGCGGCATCCGATTGCCCGTCTGTTCCTCCCAGCGGTCGGTGAACACGTACGGTTCCTCGAAGTCGCCCGTCGCGAGCAGCCGCGAAGAGAAGGGTTCGACGCCGATCATCGCATCGAGATCACCTTGCTGGATCGCGCCGAACAGCGTCGCCGGCGGCCCGAATCGAGTGTCGAAGTCGTCGGGGTCGTAGCCCTCTAGACTGGCCAGCACGGCGAAGTGTGTCCACGGTGCGGAGGTGCGTGGCATCGACCCCAGTGTTACGTCTTGGAGATCCCCGAGGTCGTCGACGCCGGCATCCTCGTGAACGATGATCGAGTTGAACGACTGGCAGACCGGTCCAAGTAGCCGAATATCTTGATCCTTATTCGCCAACCGCACTCCCGAGATAACCGGAAACGTCCCGGATTCGACCTCTTTGGCGGCGATCGCCTGCTGGATGGCTGGGGGCGGCATCAACTCGAGGGCGAGATCGAGTCCGCGATCAGCGGCGAAGTCCTCGTCGCGGATGAGCCGGGTCGGTAGCGTCATCGCGGCTCCCTGCGGCCCAGCGAACTGAATCTGGTGTTCCTCGGCTCCGTCTTCGCCGTTGCCTCCTCCGAGACAACCGACCAGCGTAACGCCGCCGATCACAGCCGTCGTTCGGAGGACGTTTCGCCGCGTTTGTTCTTCATTAAATGTCCGAGTCATAACTTCTTGCAACTTCCTATTTCCGAAGCCGCTTCTCGATACAGAAGAAACGTATATTATTAGAGGTTCGGGTGGTAACACACCTCACTCCAATATCCTCTTCATCCGACGAGATCCTCAAGCAGATCTACCGCTTATTGTAATCCGCCGTGGTAAAATACACTATCAATTCGCCAAAACAACGATGGATTTGAAGACGCGTAGTAGGCCGCTTTGGACGAAGATGCGTCAACTGTTCGGCAACAAGTAACCGACGGCTCGCCAGTCTCCCGTTCTCTCCGTCTTCTCTTTCCGTTCTCACGTCCGTGAGCGGCTGCGCTCGCGGGCGTTGTTGAGCGGTGCGCGGCCACGATCCCCGTTCGTCGCACTCAGCCATCGGAGAACGATGACGACGCGTCGCTCTCCGTCGACTGCGACTGTCGCTGCGTTCGCGCGCGCCCGCTTCGTCGCCCGTACAGTTTCGTGAACGGCGTCGCCGTGACGCCGTGGACCAGCACCGAACTCGCGACGACCAGGCTGGCCGCGGGCCAGACGAGCTCGAGCCCGAGGACCCGGTGGGCGACGGTCGCGTAGAAGATGGCCGCGATACCGATCGGCCCGAACCACCCCGCGAACAGGGCGTCGCGCGCCCCATCGATCGGGTCGACGAACCGTCGGAACACGACGAGCATCGGAAGGCGCCGCAAGAGCAGGACGCTCGCAGCGAGGGCGACCCCCGCCCAGCCCAGCGCGATCCATTCCGCGACCGGCAGCGCCAGGCCGAAGCAGACGAAGATCGGGAAGGTAAACAGCCGGAGCACCGTCTCCTGGATCTTCTGTTCGTCGGCCTCGTCGGTGGCGTCGGCGAACTGGTTGAACAGCAAACCGGCGACGAAGGCCGCGAGGATGCCGTCGCTGCCGAGCAGTTTGACGCCGCCCAGTACGGCGAAGGTGAACGCGACGGTCACGCTGAGTAGCGACGTCTCCTCGAGGAAGTGGTGCTCTTTGGACTCCCGTTCGACCCAGCCGGCGGCCGCACCGATCGTTGCGCCGATCACGACGGCCGCACCGACTTCCCAGAGGAGCGTCGAGAGCAGCCAGTCGGTGAGCGCTCGCCCGGGCGGGTGCTGAAGCATCAGAATCGGGAGGAAGACCAGCGGGTACGCCAGGCCGTCGTTGGCGCCCGACTCGCCCGACAGGAGGTTCCGGATCGGCATCGGGATGTGCTGTTCCGCCGCGCTTCCCGTGACGATGGTCCCGGCGAGAACCGGGTCAGTTGGCGTGACGATCGCTCCGATGAGCAGGCCGACCCAGAGCGGGACGTCCAACAGGACGTACACGAGCGCGCCGCTGACGAGCCACATCCCGATCATCCCCGGAACGAGGACGGCCGCCATCGCGCGGGCGTGCTCGCGGACGTACCGCTGGGGGAGCCGGAGCGCGGCGGCCATGACGGCCAGGCCGACCGTGAGGCGGGCGAACTGCTCCATGATCGTAAACGGGTCACCCCACGCGGCCAAGTGAAGGAGATCGAGTCCGAGCGACCCGATCACGACGCCGAGCAAGACTGCCAGAATCGGTTCCGAGAGGACGTACACCCTGTTTCGAAGCAGCCCCGCGATCAGGCTCAAGACCAGCGTCAACCCGCCGATCGTAACGAGCGCGATGTTCAACTCCTGCATTCGTATCGAGCGTGTCGGTTCGGACCGAACGCGCCGGGAGCGCTCGGTGAACGACTAGCCGTGTCGGACGTTTCGCGGACCGGAGAATAGGGGTTCGGCCTGCGTGCTCCGTACGGACGTCGCGCATGCGGTCGCGCTATGGTCGCGTCCGAACGGGTGGTGAGAGCAGGCGGTACCTGCGCGACTACACCGACGCGGCCCACGAGGGGTGGCGGTATCGGTGAGACCACGAGCCGACGGATCGCCACGGCTGCTGGGCGACGGTTCGCTCCCTGGACGACGCGATCGTTCGACATCCCTGAGCGACTCGTCGACGAGGTGTGAGCTCGAGACGGGGGAGAGACTTTCTACGTAGCCGTCATATCCGGCGGCATGGTTCGAACCGGAATCCAGCTGTACACGCTGCGCGACCTCGATGAACCGCTGCCGACGCTGCTCCGTCGCGTCGGCGAGACCGAGTTCGACGGCGTCGAGTTCGCCGGGTTCGACGAGACGACGCCGGAAGCGGCCGCCGACGTCCTCGACGAGACCGAACTGAACGTCGCCGGCGTCCACGTCGGGATCGAGTCGCTTGAGACCGATTCCGATCTCGACGCCGTCTCCGAGACCTGCACCGCCCTCGACTGCGAGCGCGTCGTCGTTCCGTATCTCGGTGTCGAGCACTTCGAGACCGCAGCGGCGGTCCGCGAGACGGCGACCAGGCTCTCGGCGCTCGCCGATCGCCTGGCGGAGCGCGGCCTCGCGCTTAGCTATCACAACCACGACCACGAGTTCGTCGCGCTCGAGGGCGACGGGCGGAACGCGTTCGACCTGTTGCTCGACGAGACGGACGACTCTGTGCTGATCGAACTCGACGTCGGCTGGGCGGCCGCGGCGGGGGACGATCCGGTCGCGTTGCTCGAGCGACTCGAGGGACGCGCGCCGCTCGTCCACGTCAAAGACGTAGCCGACGGCCGGCCGGTCGAGCTCGGCGATGGCGAGGTGGCGCTCGACGCGTGCGCGACGGCCGCCCGCGACGCCGGCGCCGAATGGCTGCTCTACGAGCACGACGAACCGACCGATCCCGCGGCGTCGCTCGAGCGCGGGGCAGCGACGCTCGCGGAGCGCCGAGACTGAGTTGGTCGCCCCGTTGGACGCGCTCGCTCGAGACCGGACTCGATTCCCGTCGCGACCGGGCTACCGACGCGAGCGACTACGCTCGCACCGTCTTCCCACCGCAGGCCAGCCGATCGATCAGTCCGACAGCGGCCGGATCTCGATCCGCTCGTTAAGGGCCGCGAGATACCGGGCGAGCTCGCGCTGCGTGTGAGCTCCGACGAGATGGTCTTCGAGCGTCCGATCAAGCGCCAGGGTCTCCCGACAGATCGGACACTCGACGGGCGGTTGGAACGTCATTTCTTCTCCGTGTGCCCTTTCGAGTAAAAGCGATGCGGCATGCATATGCTCGCCGCGTTTTCCGTCCCGTTCGATCTGGGCTCGCACATCGGTCGATCGGCCGGAGTACGCCGTCGAAGGGGCCGTCTCGCATCGGCCGTTCCTCCGGTATACCGTTGTTCCGTCGGAATACGAGACTGTTCGGCGAGCTGGCCGGCGAAAGGGTGTTTCCCGAGACGGTCGTACCACCCCTCGATGACCGACCAGCACGCGACCGACTGGGAGTTTGAGTCGGAGTTCGGTGACGTACTCGAGACAGTCCCCGACGACCAGTTCGATCCCGAGCGGTTCGTCCCCGGCGTCGGACCGCTGTCGGCCGACGTGATGCTCGTCGGCGAAGCCCCCGGCAAGCAGGAAGTCGATCAGGGCGAGCCGTTCGTCGGCCAGGCCGGCAAGCAACTCGACCGGGCGCTCGAGTCGATCGGCTACGACCGGCGGGACTGCTACATCACCAACCTCGTCAAGGTGCGACCACCGGAGAACCGCGACCCGTACGTCGACGAGATCGAGGCGTGGTGGCCCGTGCTGGAAGCCGAGATCGAACGGATCGATCCGACCGTGCTCGTTCCGCTGGGGAGTTTCGCGGCGGCAGAGATCCTCGACACCGACGAGACGATCACCGACCTGCACGGGCAGGAGTTCGAGCGAGACGGGCGGACCGTCATCCCGGCGTTCCACCCGGCCGCGGCGCTGTACGACCGCAGCAAGGTCGAGGCGATCGAGACCGATCTGGGGGCGGCCCTCGAGTTAGCGTAACCGAGCCGATACCGTCGGCCGGATGCCGAGTCCGCCCCTGACTCGGGACCGGCCGGGCCGTGCAGGCGTGAACGGCTTCCCGGCAACGACGCTACCGCCGATGAGATGAGTCCGACCTTTACCGACGACGACATCGGCAAGACCGTCGAGAGCGCGGACGGCGAGCCGCTCGGGGCCGTCGTCGCGGTCGACGCCGAGACCGCGTACGTTGATCCGGAACCCGGCCTGGCGGACTCCGTCAGGGCCGTACTCGAGTGGGACGGCAGCGCCGACGACGCCGTGCCGCTCGGCGACGACGCCGTCGATCGAATCACCGAGGACGTGATCCGGCTCGACGCGGCGTTTCCGGACGAGAGCGTGACCACGGGCGACGAGTCCGACCGCGCCGAGGCCGGCGACCGGACCGAATCCACCGAGGCCGACCGGCAGGACATCGGCCAGGCGCCAGGCGAGCCGGTGGAGTCGAACACAACCGAGACCGCGGCGGACGTCGACGGGACGGACCGCGGACTCGGCACTGGACGGCCCGACGAGTCGGAATCGCTCGCCGACGATGAGTACTACGACACTCGGGAGGGAGGAGCGCGAGTCGATTCCGAGGCGGAGATGGACGAGTACGAACCCGAGGAAGCGACTGGTCCGAACGCGGGCGAAGAGGCGGACGTCGCCGAACGGACAGCGCGGCGAACGAAAACGGCGGATACCGATGCCGACGCCGATGCTGACGCGGACGCGAACTCCGACGTCGACGTCGATCCGTCCGATGTCACCGACGGCGATCCGGAGGCCGATATTCGAACCGGCGAGGATGTCGGTCAACGAACGGACGCTCCCGGGGCGAGCGCTCCGGCCGACGCTACGGAGGGAGAGTCCGATACCACGGACGCGGACGAGCGGAATCGCGAGGAAGACTGATACCGAGACCGACGACGCGTCGGTCCCTGGTCGTCACCCCTCGTTCCTCGGTCTCAGATCGAAGGGGCGAAAGACAGCGTACAGAATCGAGATGGAGGTGCGAAAAGCGCGAGAAACCGGAACCGAATCGAGTCGAGTTGAATCGACGGTTCGAACGGCCGAACGTGGAACCGACGATCCGTGTCCGCAGGACCTTACTGGATCGAGTAGCCCGCGGCGAGGGTGAGCAGGAACACCATGAACACCGCCACGAGCATCAGGTAGGTGATCGACCGGGGCTCCTCCCGGAGGTGCTGGAAGTAGCCGGCGATCAGCGAGACCTTGATGACCGCCAGGATCATCGTGCCGCCGACTGCCATCTGGTAGGTAAAAATCTCCGGGAAGTGGAAGAAGACGAACTTCCCCGTTGCCAACAGGAGCAGTGCCACGTAAATCAGGCCGTAGGTCCGAAGGCTCGCCATTGGTGTGGAATGCGGGTGACGGATACTTATACCTTCCTCATACGATCGTTCGGGCGTTTATACCGGCGTTGCCGCCGAACGGTCGGGACGCTAGCGAAGCGATACGTAGATGGATCGCCAGCCCTAACGGTCGGCAATGAGTGGACGTTCGGCCGTCGTTCGCCGAACCGGTATCGTTCTCGCGCTCGGGTTCGCGGTCCTCGCGACGAGCGCCGGCGTCGTCGCCGCGAGCAACGTCGCCGCCGGCCTTTCGGGGGGCGGCGACGACGTCTCCGTCCCGACGTGGCTGTATCTCGCGACGGGCGGCGGTGCCGTCGGCGCTTCGGCCCTGTTGACGATGCTAGTCACCGACCGCGACGTGATCGACACCTATCACGACCACGCACTCGAGGCGTCCGTCGAACGGCTACTGTCGGCCGGTTCGCTCCTGTTCGGCGCGATCGGTGTCCTCGGACTCGCGCTGATTGTCGTCGTCGGGATCGTTGGTCCGAACATCGGCCTGGTCAGCGCGACCGTCCTGGTGACGTTCGTCGGCGGGCGCGCGCTGTTGACGATCGTCACCTACACCGTCGGCAATCCGTGGCCGGCGCTCAACCCCTGGCGACGGATCGCCACGGCGCTGCCGAACGGCGACGAGTCCTACCCGTCGGCCTTCGGCTCCTGGCCCGCCGTCGTGGCCCTGCTGACGTTCGTCTGGCTCGAGGTCATCGCCCCCCTGACGGCGTCGCCGACCGCACTGCTGGCCGTGCTCGTCATGTACTCGCTGTTTACGATCTCGAGCGCGGTCGTCTTCTCGACGGAGACGTGGTTCCGCCGCGGCGATCCCCTCTCGCTGTGGTTCCGTCTCTACGGTGCCGTCGCGCCGATCCAGCGGACCGACGACGGCTTCGAACTCCGCTACCCCGGCTCGCGGCTGAGCGACGCCGATCTCATCACCGACACCTCGATCGTGGCCTTCGTGCTCGCGCTCGTCTGGGAACTGACCTACAGCGGCTTCATCGTCACGCCGGCCGGCGTTCGGACGATCGAGTTCCTCGTCGGCCTCGGCCTGCCGCCGGCGCTCGTCTACCTGGCGTTGCTCGTCGGCGGATTCCTCCTGTTTTGGAAGGTGTACTGGGTCGCCATCGACCGGACCCGCGAGCGGGCCGAAACGTACCTTTCGCGTCGCTACCTCGGTCTCAGATTCGCGGCGCCGCTGCTGGCGATCGCGGCCGGCTACCACCTCGCCCACTACATCGGGTTCGGGCTCTCGCTGTGGCCCTCGCTGGTCGACGCGCTGGCGATGCCGCTGGACCCGCCGACGAACCCGACTAGGTACGCGCTGCCGGGCTGGTTCGGCTACGTCGAGATCGCCGGCATCCTGCTCGGGCACATCCTTGCGGTGTGGATCGCACACACCGTTTCCTTCGAGCTGTTCCCCGGGAAGCTTCAGGCGATCAGGAGTCAGTATCCGCTCATCATCGTGATGGTCTTCTTCACGATGGCGAGCCTCTATCTGGTCTCCCAGGGAACGATGAGTCCGCCGTACGTGCCGAGCTAACGGATCGTAGCGGTTCGGTCGCGAGCGAACGGACGGATGAAAGCCATCGAACCGGCAAACACTTCCTCGCGCCGCCGTAACCGGTGATAATGGCGACCGAGCGCGCGCTCGAGCGAGAGTACGAGGTGCCCGCCGACGAACCGCCGGCCGCGACCTGTCCCTACTGCGGTCGACCGTTTCGCTCGGAGCGATACGCCACGTTCCACGTCGGCGTCGAGCACGCCGAGGTGTGTTCCGAAGCCGAACGGGACGCCTTCGACGAGGAACGCGACGACGAGGAGTACGAGCTGTTCACCTTCCACTTCAAGGCGGCCGTCACCGTATTTCTGGTCTACTTTTTGTTTACGTTCATCTACGCGCTGGTCTGGTCCAGTTAACGAGGTGGGCCGGAGACCGTCACGTGCGAGGAGAACGGTGCCATCGTAGCTGAACGCCGATACCTCACTCTGTGCGATTCGCGCGGTTCGGACGGTGGCGTCCGGACCCTAAATCGGCCGTGAGAGACGGAGCTATTTCTGGCGCGGGTTCAATCGAATAGCAGCGAAAACGTTCGCAATCGCGAAACAGCGGATACCGAACCGCGTGAAACCCGTGTAGCGGAGTCCGCTACATCAGGTAGAACAGCGGGAAGAGGAAGACCCAGACGATGTCGACGAAGTGCCAGTAGAGGCCGAAGTACTCGACCGGCAGGTGGTCTTCCAGATACGCGTCGACGCTCACGATCCGGTAGAGCATGAACACGGCGATGAGCAGGCCGAGGAACACGTGCAGCGCGTGCAACCCGGTCGTCACGAAGTACAGCGAATATTCGAGCTCGCTGAACCAGTAGTGACCGTCAGCGAACTTGCTGCTGTACTCGAAGGCCTTGACGCTCATGAACACGAGGCCCAGCAGGACCGTGGCACTGAGCGAGCCGAGCAGGCCCTTCTTGTTCCCGCGCTCGGCCATCACGTGGGCGAGCACGACCGCGAAGCTGGAGGTCAACAGGACGTAGGTGTTGACCAGGCCGGCCTCAGTGATGGCGTCGAGGTGCCAGGCGTCCCAGCCCATGTGGATCCGCATGAACACGTACGCGCCGATCGCGGCGCCGAAGACGACGACGTCCGAGGCCAGGAAGACCCAGACACCCATCTTCGTGTTGTTGATGCCTTCGAACGGCCAGCGCTCGGCGACGGCCATTTCGGGCGCGGTGAACTGTTCGCGGCCGAACTGGAACAGCGAGACGCCGAGCATCGCGATCCCGAGAGCCGTCAGGATCGGATAGACGATGCTCTGCTCGGGCGCACCGGCCAGGCTCACGAAGTCGCCGACCTCGCTGTGGATGTTGGACTCGACGAACGAGTAGATGTACGCCGTCATGCCGCTGAGTCCGAGGAAGAAGACGAACGTGGAAACGCCGATGCCGAACGGCCAGATGCTGGCGTGGTCGGCGTGTTCCTCCTCGTGAGCTGCGGTCGCCATCGCACCGGTCGTTCCCTGTGCGACGCCGCCGTCGGTCGCGGTCGCGGCGTCGTCGACGAACTCCAGCGAGCCGCTGGCGTAGCTGGGCCGATCCGGCCAGTTCTCAAGCGGCGGCGGCGAGGGGATCGCCCACTCCGCGGTCCGCGAGTACGTCCACGGGTTGTCGGGCGCCTCGGGGCCGGAAACCCAGCTCTTCGCGAGCGTGTAGAACATAATCAAGAACGACGCGCCGAGGATGAACGCCCCGACGGTCGCCAGCTGGTGGTAGATCTGAGCGCTCTCGCCGTAGTGGAAGACACGCCGGGGCGTCTCCCAGGCGAGGAACATCGGGAAGTACAGCAGATTGAACCCGAGGAAGTAGACGGCGAAGTTGAGCTTGCCGAGGCGCTCAGAGTACATCTTCCCGGAGATCTTGGGCCACCAGTAGTAGATGCCACCGACCAACGCGGTGACGCCGGAGACCATCACGTAGTGGAAGTGCGCGACGACCCAGTAGGTGCCCCGGAACTCGTAGTCGAGCACGACGGCGCCGAGGAAGACCCCGGTGATGCCGCCGAGGATGAACAGCACGAGTGCGCCGAGACACCACAGGAATGGCGTCGTAAAGCGCACCCGACCCTTGACCATCGTGTAGATCAGCGAGAACACCATCAGGTCGAAGGGCAGCGAGATCCCGATCGTCGTCGCCATGAACAGCGTCTTGATCGGGAGGTTGATCGTCGACAGGAACATGTGGTGCATCCAGACGAGGAACGACTGGACCGCGACCAGAACCATCGCGATGATGACCCACTTCCGGCCGACGAGACGTCGTCCGGTGAACGTCTGGAATACCTCGAACATGATCCCCAGTGCGGGGAAGAAGACGATGTACACCTCTGGGTGACCGAAGAACCAGAACATGTGGGCCCACAGCAGGCTCGACCCCTGGTTGGTCGCGAAGTACTGCGTGAGGAACAGCCGGTCGACGGACAGCAGCAACAGCACGGCCAGCAGCGCCGCGAACGCGAACAGCATCATCCAGATCGTCAGCAGCCACGACCAGGAGAACATCGGCATGTTCCACAGGCCGAGGCCCTCGGCGCGGGACCGGTGGAGCGTCACGAGGAAGTTCACTGACCCGATCGTGATGGAGATGACGAAGAGGGTCAACGCCAGCACCGTCGCGTTGCCCCCAGCCGCCGCCTCCATCGCCGAGTTATACATGGGCACGTTCAGCGGCGCGTACATCGTCCAGCCGCCGGAGAACGAGCCGCCCTGGAAGAACGAGATGCCCATGAGGACACCCGAGAACAGGTAGAACCAGTAACTCAGCGCGTTCAGCCGCGGGAACGCGAGGTCCTTCGCACCGATCTGGAGCGGGACGAAGTAGTTCGCGAATCCACTCGCGATCGGTGACAGGAACCAGAAGACCATCAAGAGCCCGTGGCCCGTGACCGACTGGTAGTACTGGTCGTTAGTCAGCAGGTCGATTCCACCCGCTTCCCACAGGTGGGCGCGGAATAACAGCGCCAGGACGCCGCCGAACAGCAGGAAGAACAGCGACGTCGCGATATAGAGGATACCGACATCCTTGTGATTGGTCGTGACCAGCCACCGCTTGACCGACCGCATCGGCGGCAGATCACTCATCAATTCTCACCTCCGTCGCCGGATTCGCTTTCGCTTTCAGTTTCACTGTCGCTTTCGTTACCATCAGATCCATCGGATTCGTTACCTTCGTCTTCCGCTGCGCCCGTCTCGATCGTGTAGGTCTCGTCGACCGGACCGGTCATGTCGAACTCCTCTTCGACCGGTTCGAACTGATCGTTGGTGGGCGTGATCGTCACGTTGTACTCACCACCCTGTTCGATGTCGTTGATCTCGATCGAGCCGTTCTCGAAGTCGTCTGCCGTGTAACTCCGCTCGAAGTCCGTCTCCTGGTGTTCGAGGGTCATTTCGTAGCCCTCCGTCACCCGCTCTTCGTTCTCGTCTTCGAGCGTGAACGTCATGGTCAGCTGATCGTCCATCCACTGATCGAACTCTTCGGGCTCCATGACTTCGACCGTCCCGGTCATCTGCGTGTGATACTCGCCACAGAGCTCGTAACACTTGATGTCGTACTGACCAGGTTCGTCGGCCTCGAACCACGTCTCGTCGTACTCGCCCGGAATCGCGTCGGCTTTCACCCGTTGATCGGGTATACCGAACGTGTGCCAGACGTCGCCCGAAGTCACCTGTAGCCAGACCCGCTCGCCGGCGGGGACCCGGAGGTTACTCGGTTCGATCCCGTTGTCGTACTCGAAGAACCAGGCGAAGCTGTCGCCGGTGACTTCGACTTCGAGCGCCTCCTCCTGTGCGGTGTCGCCGTCGCCGGGATCCTCGACGTACAGGAGCATCCCGTACGTCCAGATCACCAGCGAGATGACGATAACGGCGCTGATGCCGAACGAGAGGAACAGTTTCTTGCCGCCCTTTCCGCCTGTCGGTAGCTCCCCGACGGATGGCAGATCCTCGTCGTCGCCGGCGTCGCCGGTGTCTCGGTACTTGTACGCGTTGTACAAGGTATACGAGACCACGACGATGCCGACGAGAGTGCCGAGTCCGAGGAAGACCAGAAAGATCTCCTCGAACACGTCGACGCGGGTCTGCTGCATCGGGGCGATGAGTGCGCTGAAGATTGTATTCATCTCTTTTTGAAGGCCGGTTATATGTCGGACGATGGTTGCTGGGTGCACTTATCTATTTGGAAACCGCCCGGACGAGGCCGTACGTCGTCTGCTAGGGCGCGAATCGCGCTGACTCCCTCGTCGTCGGTCTCCGTCGATGCTACTCCATCACCGTGTCGTTAGCGTGGACGACCTTTTCTTTATCGTTGTGCCGCTCAAACCGGTCCCCTCGACGGACGATCCGCTCGATATTGCGGCGAACGTGTTCGTCTGGACGGTCGGATGGCGGCCGAAAGCGCGCGGACTTCACGCGGATGCGGCGGGTGTTTCGGACGATCCATCGGCGCCCGACACCTCGCGCGCACAGCACGTGTTAGAGTTCGACGATCCAGACGCGCACCGTCGACGGAAGGTCGTACACGTCGAGAAAGACCGCGTCGATGAACTGGGCGATCCGGTTCGGATCCGCTTTTGCGCTGATCCGGACGTTGACTCCGTCGGCCTCCTCGGGACGAGTCAGGTCGTCGATCTTGAAGGCGGGGAACTCTCCTAAGGCGTCCTTTAGCGCGTCGAGTTCGTCGTCCGTACAGTCGAGGTTGATCGTTCCGTCGGCGAACTGGATCCAGGGGATTCCCACCTCGGCTGCCGAATCCGATTCGTCGTCGGATTCGAGGGTCGCGCCCTCGTCGTCCGCATCTCCGTCGCCGAGTACATCGGCGTCGACCTCGAGCGTCAGGAATCCGCTGCCGCGCTTTCGGTGAGCGGTGATAGCGTCGACGTACAGTTTCCGTCGTTCGGCGGGGTCGGCCGCGTCGAAGCGAGTCATACTCGGACGGATGTGCCCGATTCTTTAAGCCTTTATGTGCCGCCCATGAACGCCTCCGTATGGCACAGCCACGAATCCTGATCCTGGGTGCGCCCGGCGCAGGAAAGGGGACCCAGAGCGCAAAGATCATCGAGGAGTTCGACGTCGACCACATCACCACCGGCGACGCCTTGCGGTCGAACAAGGAGATGGACATCTCCGACATGGACACCGAGTACGACACGCCAGGCGAGTACATGGACCGCGGCGAACTCGTCCCCGACGACGTCGTCAACGCCATCGTCGACGAGGCGCTCAGCCAGGCCGACGGCTTCGTCCTCGACGGCTACCCGCGCAACTTAGACCAGGCCGAAGAGCTCGAGGACATGACCGACCTCAACATCGTGCTCTACCTCGACGTCACCGAGGAGGAACTCGTCCACCGACTGACGGGCCGCCGACTCGACCCCGAAACGGGCGATATCTACCACGTCGAGTACAATCCGCCGGAGGACCCTGAGGTCGAGGAACGACTCGTCCAGCGCGACGACGACACCGAAGAGACGGTCAAAGAACGCCTGTCGGTCTTCCGCGAGAACACCGAACCGGTCATCGAGTACTACGAGGACCAGGGCGACCTCGAGCGAGTCGACGGCGACCAGGCGCCCAACGAGGTCTGGGAGGACGTGAAGGCGACGATCGAAGACGCCGCGTAATCTGCTGTTAATTGTTTTTGACGTCGACTTTGTGTTCGGCGATATTGAGGTACGTGAGCTGCGGTGGGAGGCTGCTTGGGTCGGGATACACATCTATGTCGGCGTCTTGAAGGTCTTCATCGTATTCGAAGTCGATACTGCCGCCGCCTCCCTGGAGGTCCACAGAAGACGCGACTAACGAACCGTAGAAACTGGGGTTCGAATGGAAGCACACTTGGTCCTTACAGCTGCTACGTTTCGACCAATTTTCGTCGGTTCCTCCTGCGTAGAGCACGCCTTCGAATCTCGCCTTTCCGCCGGATCCGAAGTCGATTTCCGAATTTGAAGAGACGGTCATCTGTATTACGGTTGCATCTTCGTTCACTTCACATCCCTCTACCGTCACACAGGTTTTCCCACCGTTCCGAGCATTGTAATCGCCTTTCACATAAACCCGTAAACTGTTCCCGTCCTCGTAATCACTTACGGTTATCATTTTCTCCTTATCGTCCGAGGAGATACTTCCGTTAACAACGAGCGTCGCGTTCCCCTCAGAAAGAGAGAAATCGAGATGGCCGTTTTCCTTTATCTCTTCGGCAAAGTAAACCCCGTCACTGACGCTATCGTTTCGCTCAGTTACTTCACCGAGATATGTGACCTTCTCCCCGTCCAATTCGCCGTCCGGCGGCGCCGTTTCATTTATCAATCGATCTATCTCTTCAGATAGTGGCGGGAAAGCCGCCTGTTCGGTCATGTTCTCGTCGATATCGACACCGTTTGACGCGTTGAAATCGTTAGCGTAGATAGCACCCGTTCTAAATGCGTCCGAAATATCTCGGTATCCAAATTCGGCTCTTACAACACCAGTGTCGTTATTTGGGTACGTTTTGACGTCTCGAACCGCCGTCGGACCACCCTGTTGCTCGAAGTATTCCTCCCACCCCCGATAGTATTGGCTCGTAACTGTGATCGTCACCGAGTCATTTTCGACGAGCGTAGCGTCGTGGAGCGGATCCGTTTTATTGTGATTGATATAGACATCGCCGGAATGGAGATCCTCTTCGTCACCGATGTTAACTACCGGTAGCGTTAGCGTTTCCGTCTCAGCGCTGTAGGTGATCGGCGGTGCGGAGACGACTCGCGTTTCTTCACCCGTTTCGCTGAAGACACCGCCCGCCTGATAAGCAATTCTGCTTCCGTCGTTTCCTTCGTATTCGATCGCACCAATAGATATGTTTTCGCTTACATTACCGCCTTCAATCTGGAGCTTTCCTGTATCGGTCATCACGACTGCTCCGTTTTGACCGACTGCGAGATCCATCGCCTGAGGAACGTCGTCGTTTGTCGAGGTTGTCGACATTTTCTGGCTCAACTCGACGAACGATTGCTCAACCTGTTCTCGTTCGGATTGTTGTTCTGCAGCAGACATGGCGTCCCCAGCGAAAAGAAGAACGCCAACGCTGATGGTTGCAACCATTCCAATTAACAACACGACGCCGATCAGCGTCGACTGGCCCCGTGCCGACAATAGAGATGATGTGTCATCCTGGCGAAAACCCATGTTCTCGCTATTGAAATAATTCCCTATAAATTGTTCGGCTGATTCAACACTTCAAGATCGTTCGTTTCAAATGGTCAAGAGGATGGGCTGAAACAGTGGACCAACATCATATTCGATGAAATAGAGAACAGCAAAGAGTCTCGGTCGAAATACCAATAAATTATCAATTCCTATTACTACCGTGACTTAGCTCGATCGGACGCGTGCTCGTTTCCATCGAAGAAAACACTTGTATACCGGACGCCGCCTAGCACAAGCAGATGACGCGTACAGCCGAGAAGATCGACGCCCTGGTCCGCGAGGATTCCTCGATGGCGGATGCGCTCGAGTCCATCCGCGAGGAAGCCGACAGGAACGGCGGTGAGGTCCAGTGGGCCGACGTCAGCGACGAGTTAACCAGCGGACAGTGGGGGCGGCTGATCGAGAAGGGTGTGTTAGTCGACGGCGACGAGGGATTCGAGATCGCCGATCGCGAGGCCTACGACCAGGCCTTGGACGGCGACGGGAGCGGAACGAGTGCCGCCACCGACATCGACATCGACGAAGATGAATCGAGTTGGTCCCAGTGGGACAAGATCGCCGGCGTCGCCGCGCTGTTGTTGATGCCCGGCTACTGGTTCGACTCGGTCCAGAACGTCGTCGGCAGCACGGTCAACACCGTCCTCGGTCCGCTCGACGCGGCGCTCCCGTTCTACGCCGTGATCCTTTCGGTCGCGCTGATCACCGGTCTCTACTCGTCGCTGCTCCAGGCGAATCTGATGGACGCCGATCGGATGGCCAAGTACCAAGAGCGGATGAAGGCCGTCCAGGAGGAGCAACAGGAGATCCGCGAACGAAAGAAGGAAGCCGAGGAGCGCGGCGCGAGCGACGCCGAAATCGAGCGCATCGAGAACGAACTCGAACGCGCCCGCGAGGAACAGATGGAGGCCATGGCGGACAACCTCGGGATGTTCAAAGAGCAGTTCCGTCCGATGGTCTGGATCATGCTCCTGACGATCCCGCTGTTCCTCTGGATGTACTGGAAGATCCGGACGGGCGGGATCGGCGGCGCCGAACAGATCGTCGTGATGCCCCTCGTCGGCGAGATCCAGTGGCAGGAAGGGGTGCTCGGTCCGATGCAGGCGTGGATCGTTTGGTACTTCCTGTGCTCGATGGGCTTCTCCCAGCTGCTGCGTAAATCGCTGAACATCGACATGTCGCCGTCGACCGCCTGATCAGGCAGTTGGGATCGACCCGCCGATCGGCGACGTGCCGATCGCCGTCCGACTTTCCTCGCTCACGTCGACTTCGTCGCCGCGGCCGCGGTCAGCGTCCGCGCTCACGGATTCAAAACCCATTTTACCCGCCCGGTCGCAGAGCGAGTATGTTACTCACCGTCTCCGGCCCGCCGGGAAGCGGGAAGAGCACGACCGCGGAGTTGCTCGCCGACGCCTTCGATCTCGACCACGTCAGCGGCGGTGACATCTTCCGCGAGCTAGCCGACGAGCGCGGCTACACGCCGCTGGAGTTCAACAAGCTCGCCGAGGAAAACGACCAGATCGATCGCGATCTCGATCGGCGGCTTCGCGAAATCGCCGTCGAGGAGGACGACTTGGTCCTCGAATCGCGACTCGCCGGCTGGCTCGCGGGCGACCAGGCGGACTTTCGCTTCTGGCTGGACGCGCCGGCACGGGTCCGCGGCGAGCGGATCGCCGAGCGCGAGGACAAGGACCCCGAGCGGGCGACCGAGGAGACCAAAGCCCGCGAGGCCAGCGAAGCCCAGCGCTACGAGGAGTACTACGGGATCGATATTCGCGATCTGACGATCTACGACCTGTCGGTGAACACGGCCCGCTGGGAGCCCGCCGCCGTCCTCGACATGCTCGTCACCGCCGTCGAGCGCTACGAGGCCGACGGCGACGAAGGGCAGGCCCTCGTCAACACCGACTACGAGTTCTAATGTCCCGGTCCCCGTCCCCGTCGCCGACCCTGCGCGGTCCACCGGCGGAGCGCTCGCCCGCGGAACTACTCACCTTCGGGGTCGTCAACCTCGACAAGCCGCCCGGCCCTTCCTCGCATCAGGTCAGCGGCTGGCTGCGCGACATCGTCGCCGAGACGCTGGCCGACGCCGGCGCCGACGCGACGATCGACCGCGCCGCCCACGCGGGCACGCTCGACCCGAAGGTGACCGGCTGTCTCCCGGTCATGCTGGGCGACGCGACCAGGCTCGCGCAGGTCTTCCTCGAGGGCGGGAAGGAGTACGTCGCCGTCCTCGAATGTCACGCGCCGGTGCCCGCCGACGCCGAGTCGGTCGTCGCCGAGTTCGAGGGGCCGATCTACCAGAAGCCGCCGCGCAAGAGCGCGGTGTCCCGTCGCCTGCGCGTGCGCGAGATTTACGATTTGGAAGTGCTCGAAGCCGAGGAGCGACGGCTCCTCCTGCGGATCCGCTGCGAGAGCGGCACCTACGTCCGGAAGCTCTGTCACGACCTGGGCCTGGCGCTTGGCACCGGCGCCCATATGGGCCACCTGCGCCGGACGGCGACGGATCCCTTCGACGACCGAACGCTCCACAGCGCCCACGAGTTTGTCGACGCCCTGGAATTCTGGCTCGAGGACGACGATCCTGAGCCGCTGTACGACGTCGTCGATCCCGCCGAGCGGATTCTCGAGGGCATCCCGAGCGTCGTGATCGCCGAGAGCGCGGCCCGCCAGGTGGCCGAAGGCGCGCCGGTCTACGCGCCAGGCGTGCTCGAAGTCGACGACGCAATCGACCGGGGATCGCTGGTGGCCTGCTACACGCCGAACGGCGCAGCGATCTGCCTCGGCGAGGTGGTCGGATCGCCGGACGCCGACAGCGGCGTCGTGGTCGATCTGGAGCGCGTGTTGGTCTGAGCCATCAGGCGTTCGAAGGATGGAGAACGATCGAGTGCGGTTCGGAACCTGATGCCACACCGCTATCGAAACGACACCCTTAAACGGAAGACGGGCATTGATCAACGTACGGGACCGTGGGGTAGTGGTATCCTCTGCGGATGGGGTCCGTAGGACCCGAGTTCAATTCTCGGCGGTCCCACTCCAAATTCTCTAAGCATTCAACTCTTAGCCGCTCAGCCATCTGAAACACCCGTAGATCTGATTCTCGAGTTTGGGTCGACCTGAATAGCCGACCGGCTACCGTGGGAGAGACGGCGTCGCGCCTACTTCAGACCGATACTCGACCGTTCTCCGCTTTCCTAAGGCACAACCGCAGAAAGACGCTTCCGGTCACCCGTCGACGGTGACCTGCGACGTCGACGGGGTGAACAGGTGCTCGTCGAGATAGGCCCAGTCGTCGAAGTCCGCCGAGCGGGTGCCTGACGAGTACCCGTAGTAGTCCGCCGGCGCGTTGTAGTTCATGACGCTCGGATACTGCCAGAAGCGGTACTCGCGGGAGTCGACGCCCTCGAAATCGGTATTCGACAGGCCGAGCGAGTGCCCCAGTTCGTGCATCACGGTTGTCCCCGTCGCGTCGGGACGGGCCTGATCCTCGACCATCATCGTCCCGAGTCCGGCCTTACCGATGACGTTCGTCGTCCCCGAGTCGCCGGCGACGTCCTCGACGATGACCAGGTAGTGATAGCCTTGGCCGGCGCGATCGAAGTACTGCGATCGGTAGCGGGCCAGTTCGCCGGCGTCGGTCGAGGAGTCCCACGGAATCGACTCATCGAATTCGAAGTGAAGGGCCGCGCCGGTCGAACCGTCCGGGTTTTCGAGGGGCGCGTCTGCGAACGCCGAGACGATTTCGTCGACCTCGTCGCGGTCGAAGTCGGTCCGTTCCATGGTGTCGACTTCGACGTAGATGTTCGTCCTGAGCGGATCGGCGTCGGGAAAGAGGTTTCGTCGGTGGACCTCCGTCCCGTCCGAGAGGCCGTCGCCGTCGGTGTCCGCGACCGCCGGATCGGTGCCGTGCTCGTGGACCTCCGCGCCGTCCGCCAGGCCGTCGTCGTCCGTATCCGAGTCGGTCGGATCGGTCTCGTGCTCGCGGAGTTCGACCCCGTCGTCAAGCCCGTCCTCGTCGGTATCCGCGATCGCGGGATCGGTGCCGTACTCGTCGAGTTCGTTGCCGTCTGCGAGCCCGTCGCGGTCGGAATCGGCCGCGGTCGGGTCGGTGTCGTGCCTGCGGACTTCAGCGCGATCGGAGAGCCCATCGCCGTCCGTATCGGAGTCGGTCGGATCGGTCCCGTACTCGTCGACCTCGACCCCGTCCGCTACGCCGTCCCCGTCCGTATCAGAGTCGAGCGGGTCCGTCCCGAGATCGAGCACTTCCCGGCCGTCCGCCAGGCCGTCGCCGTCGCTGTCGGCCGCGGTCGGATCGGTTCCGAACCGAGCTTCGTTGCCGTCGTCGAGCCCGTCGCCGTCGGTGTCGGCGTCGAAAACGGCAGTTCCGTCGCGCACTTCGGTCACTGTCGCCACCCCGTCGCCGTCCGGATCGGCGATCGGTTCCACACCGACGATGCCCGCCGCGAGGAGGCCGACGACGAGCACGATCGCGACGAGGGAAATGGATCGCATTTCCCGAACGTCGCGAACGCAGGGATAACTACGTTGTGGCTCTCGTGACTGTTCCCCGATGTGGTAGTTCCGGTACTGCGAGGGTATCGAATCGCGCTCCGTTAGGCCGCGGCCCGCTCGAGGGGGGCGTTCACTTTCACCCCGCTGTCCAAACCCTCTTACACGCCGGTCCCCCAGCCAACGATAATGGACGGGAACGAGTCCCTCGAGTTGCCGATCGCGGACGGGTCCCTGCCGTTCGATCCGACCGCCGCGACGATCGAGGACGGCGACGCGTTCGAACTCCTCGAGCCCGCGGTTCAGGAGTGGTGGCTCGAGGAGTTCGGCGAGTTCGTTCCCGAGAACGGCGGCTTCTTTACGCCGCCGCAACGAGGCGCGATTCCGAAGATCCACGAGGGGACGAACACGCTGATCTGCGCCCCGACGGGGTCGGGAAAGACGCTCGCGAGCTTCACGTCGATCATCGACGAACTCTACAAGCGCGACCGCGAGTCCGAAGACGGGCTCGAGAACTCCGTCTACTGCCTCTACGTCTCGCCGCTCAAATCCCTCGCCAACGACATCCACCGCAACCTCGAGGTTCCTCTCGACGGCATCGAAGAGATCGTCGGCCGGCGCGACGGCGACGAGACGATGGGCGAGATCCGCCACGCCATCCGCCACGGCGACACCGCCTCCAGCGAGCGCCAGGCGATGCTCGAGGAGACGCCTCACATCCTCAATACGACCCCCGAGACGCTCGCGATTCTGTTGAATTCGCCGAAGTTCCGCGAGAAGCTCCGGACCGTCGAGTACGTCATCGTCGACGAGATTCACTCGCTGGCGGCGGGCAAGCGCGGAACCCACCTCTCGGTCAGCCTCGAGCGGCTCGAGGCGATGGCCGACGGCGAACTCACGAGAATCGGCTGCTCGGCGACGATCGATCCGTTGTCCCGCGTCGCGGAGTTTCTCGTCGGGTGCGAGGTGCCTGGCGGTTCGCCTCGAGAGTACGAGATCGTCGATGCCCGCTTCGCCCGGGAGTTCGATCTCGAACTCGAATGTCCCACCGACGACCTGATCAACACGTCCCGCGACGTCGTTCAGGACCGGTTCTACCGGATGCTTCACGAGCACATCCAGGAGCACACGAACACGCTGGTCTTTACCAACACGCGGTCGGGCGCCGAGCGGGTCCTCCACAACCTCCGGGAACGCTTCGACGCCTACGACGAGGCCAACTCGGGCTGTCATCACGGGAGCCTCTCGAAGGACGTCCGTCAGGACATCGAGGGCCGACTGAAGGACGGCGACCTCGACGTCGTCACCTCCTCGACGAGCCTCGAACTCGGGATCGACATGCCCCACGTCGACCTGGTCGTTCAGGTCGGCTCGCCGAAGTCCGTCGCGGCCCTGCTCCAGCGGGTCGGGCGGGCGGGCCACCGCGTCGGCCAGACCGTCACGGGCCGAGTGATCGCGCTCGACCGCGACGAACTGATCGAGTGCGCCGTGATGCTCAAGACCGCCGCGGAGGGGTTCGTCGACTCGGTGTCGATCCCCGAGAACGCCCAGGACGTCGCCGCCCAGCACGTCTACGGGATGGCGATCGCCGAGATCAGACCCGAGTCCGAAGTGAAAGCGATCCTCCGGCGGGCCTATCCCTACCGCGACTACTCCGAAGCGGAGTACGAGTCGCTCATGCGGTATCTCACCGCCGAGTACGCCGGCCTCGAGGATAAGAACGTCTACGCGAAGGTCTGGTGCGACGAGAACGATCCGCCCAGCGGCCAGCACCACCACGAGGAGTATCCGGTTGGTAAGCCGTTGGTCGGCAAGCGCGGCCGGCTCGCGCGGGTCATCTACATGACCAACATCGGGACGATCCCCGATTCGTTCACCTGTGACGTTTCCACGCGCGCGAGCGACGAGTGGGTCGGCCAATTGGACGAGTCGTACCTCGATACCTTAGAGAAGGGTGACGTCTTCGTCCTCGGCGGCGACCGCTTCGAGTACCGCTACCGGCGCGGCTCGAAGGTCTACGTCGACCGCACGAGCGCCAGGCCGACCGTCCCCTCGTGGTACTCCGAGCGGCTCCCGCTGTCGTACGATCTGGGACGGGAGATCCTCGACTTTCAGGGCGAACTCGTCGAGCGCTACGAGGACGGCGGCCCGCCGCGGGTCCGCGCCTGGCTGCGGCAGTTCCCGCTGGACGACGACAGCGTCCGCGCCATCGCCCGGCTGTTCGATCACCAGTGTCGCTACGCCGGGACGGAGAGCGTGAGCGCGCCCGATCGCCTGGCGATCGAGGTCGTCCGGGACCGCGAGGAGTACGAGCGCCACTACTACGTTCACTCGAACTACGGCCGGAAGTTCAACGACGGGCTCTCCCGGCTGCTCGCCTATCGCTGCGCGCAAGCGGCAACGGCGAACGTCCGGATCGCGGTCGCTGACAACGGCTTCGTCCTCTCGATGCCCCTGAACCGGAAGGTCGACATCGAGGGGATCGTCGACGACCTCGAGCCGGACCAGGTCCGCGCGGACCTCCGGGCGGCCCTCTCGGGGACCGACCTGCTCCAGCGGTACTTCCGGATCAACGCGACCAGGTCGCTGATGATCCTCAAGCGCTACAAGGGCTACGAGAAGTCCGCCAGCGAGCAGCAGGTCTCCAGCGAGATGTTGCTCGGCTTCGCCGAGGACCTAGAAGAGTTCGCGGTGATCGAGGAGACCTACCGCGAGATCTTAGAGGACAAGCTGAACGTCGACGAGATCGAGGACGTCGTCGGCGCGATCGAATCGGGCGACGTGGAAGTCTCCCGACAGCTTCTCGATTCGCCGACGCCGCGGGCGTTCGGCCTGGCGACCCTGTCGGCCAGCGACGTGGTGTTGGCCGAAGACGAGAGCGCTGCACTCCAGTCGTTCCACGAGCACGTTTTAGAAGAGATCGGCGACGAGTCGTTGGCGGGCCTTGCAGCAGGGTCAGACGACGAATAGCGACCGGACGCCGACGCGATCTCTCCCGATCCGTCGGAACCGATGGTTAACATCGGTAGCGTTCTCCCAAACTGACTTTGTGTTGGAAACTGAACGGACGGTATGTTACCGATGCGAGTGCGCTACTTCAGTTCGCAAGAGTACGACGACCGACCAGGCGAAGCCGCGCGCCGGCGACCGGCTGGCGTCGGCGCGGTTCCGACTTCGGCGGAGGGGATCTAGATGGTCGATCACGAGACCTGGAGCGACCGGCAGTCGACGACGACGGTCACGGTCGACGGGCACGACCTCGCGGTCGCCTACCGCGAGGCCGGTCCCGACGAGCGTGACGGGGTCGACGAGAGCGATGGGGGCGACGAGTCGGACGACCCGCCGGTCGTCTTCCTCCACGGTATCCCGACCTGGTCGTTCCTCTGGCGAGACATCGTCCCGACAGTCGCCGAGGATCGACGGACGATCGCACCGGACCTGGTCGGCTACGGTAACTCGGCGATGCGCGACGGCTTCGACCGGTCGATCCGCGCCCAGGAGATCGTGCTCGAGGAGCTACTCGACGAGCTCGGGATCGATCGGGTCGCGCTCGTCGCCCATGACATCGGCGGCGGCGTTGCCCTGCGCTTTGCGGCGCACAACCCCGACGTCGTCGACCAGTTGGTGCTGTCGAACGCGATCTGTTACGACTCCTGGCCCGTCGAGTTCGTCTCGGATCTGGGGTTGCCCTCGACCGCCGACCTCGATCGCGACGACCTCGAAGACCGACTTGAAGCGGCGTTCGTCAAGGGGGCCTACGGCGAGGCCGACCCCGAGTTCGTCGCGGGGATGAAAGCCCCGTGGCTGAGCGACGAGGGACAACTCTCGCTGGTCCGTGACGCCGTCGCCACGAACACGAACCACACGACCGAGATCGACTACGGCTCGATCAGCGCCGAAACGCTGCTCCTCTGGGGGACGGACGACGTCATGCAGCCGTACGAGTACGCCGAACGCCTGGCTGACGATATCCCCGCGGCCGAACTCGCGCCGCTTTCGGACGCCTACCACTGGGTGCCCGAGGACCGGTCGGACGCCTACGCGAAGCGGCTTCGCGAGTTTTTAGCCGGGGCGGACGTAGACGATAATCAATGAGTGCTAGAGGGACGACGGTATGAGCGACGACGATATGAACGACGAACCACCGAACTGGGACTTCAAGGACCGCGACATCGCCATCCTCAGCGAACTCGCGAACGACCCGCAGCTGTCCTCGCGAGAGCTGACGCAGGTGTTAGCGGAGGAGTACGGGATCGACGTCTCCCACGTCACCGTCAGCGAGTCGATCCGGCGGATGCGCGACGAGGGGGTCTTCCGCGAGGCGATCATCCCCAACGAGGAGTACTACATCTTCGCGCTGTTCGAGTTCAAGTTCAACCCCGAACACTTCGCCGATAACTGGCGCGACGCGATGGAGTACATCAGAGACGACAAGCACACCCTGTTTTACTTCCTCTCCGACGGGGAGTACCAGTGGAAGACCGTGATGATGTTCCGCGACCGGCAGGAGGTCTCCCGCTGGATCCACGACTGTTACTCCGAACACGGCGACGTCATCGCGAACATCCGCAACTCGGCGGTCCACAACGTCCTCAAATTCCGGACCGATCCGCGGATTTACGAGGACCTCGGGACGGAACGAAACGATCGGTAACGCGCCGATCGGCCACTGCGAGCCCGCGCGCTACCGTTCTATTCGACGAGTACGACGAGCGACGGGTTACGACTTCCCGTCTCCGCCGTCGGTTTCGCTTTCGTCTCCAGTTCCGTCTCGGAACAGCCGATACGTTGTCCGACCGACCGCGGCCTCGCCGTCGGCGCCCTCGACGGTGACGTCGGTGACGCCGGTCGAACCGCCGGCCCGAAGGACCTCCGCTTCGGCCCGCAGATCGCCCGTCGCCGGCCGCAGGTACGAGACGTTGAGGTCGGTCGTCGTCAGGAACGCCTGGCCGGGGTTCTGGAACGTCGTCCGGAGCGCGAACGCGCTCGCGGTATCGATCAGCGACGCCACGATGCCGCCGTGGACCGGATTATACCCGTCGTTGCCGATCGGATTCTCGAACGCCTCGTCGCGCTCGATCGCGAGGACCGCCCGACCGTCGCCGAGGAATTCGACCTCGAGGTCGAGCCACGAGAGGTAGCCGTGGCGCTCGACGAACGACTCCCACTCGGGCCAGGCGGAGGCCGAGGCCGCGCTCGCGCTCGCGTCCGCGTTCATGTTCGCGGCCGACAGGTCGGGGTCGTCCGGTCCGCCGGTCATCTCACTTCCCCTCGAACTCGGGCTCGCGATCCTCGGCGAAGGCAGCGGTGCCCTCCAGTACGTCGTCGGTGCTGATCAGGAGGCCAAAGCCCTGGCTCTCCATGGCGAGGGCGGCGTCGAGGCTGGCGTCTTGCCCCTCGTTCATGACCTTCTTGGCGACCTCGAGGCCGATCGGCGGCCCGTTGCGCAGGTCGTCGACGAACTCGTCGACGGTCTCGTCGAACTCGTCGCGGTCGACGGCGCGGTTGATCAGCCCCCAGTCTGCGGCGCGCTCGGCGTCGATGTGGTTGCCCCGGAAGACCAGTTCCTTCGCGCGGGTCTCGCCGAGGATGCGCATGAGCCGCTGGGTGCCGCCGCCGCCGGGGATCAAGCCGAGGCCGATCTCGGGCGCGCCGAAGGAGGAGCGCTCGGTTGCGATCCGCAGGTCGCAGGCTAAGGCGAGTTCGAGGCCGCCGCCGAGGCAGTAGCCGTCGATCTCGGCGACGACGGGCCGCGGGAAGTCGTTGACCGTCTCGAAGGCGGGGGTGACGTCCATCATGTCGGCCGGGTCCGTGTCGCCGAAGCCGGAAATGTCCGCGCCGGCGCTGAACGCACGGTCGCCGGCTCCCTCGATGGTCGCGCATCGGACCTCGTCGGTATCGACGGACGAAAACAGGTCGTCGATCTCGGCCAGCAGGTCCTCCGAGAGGGCGTTCATCCGGGACGGGCGATCGAGTTCGACCTGCAGGACGCCGTCCTCGAGCTCGACGTTGATGTTATGGTAGGTTCCTAGCCCGCCGTCGCCGTCGTACTCGTAGAAGCCCTCGCCGGCGTCCTCGCCGGTCTTCCCCTCTGCGACGAGTTCTTCGAGGTACGGGTGGGGTTCGAACCGGTCGGCGCCGGTCTCCTCGGAGAGGGCTTCGAGCTTCTCGAGGACGGTGTCGAGACCGATCTTGTCGCCGCGACGGCAGATGCCCTCGGGGAAGCCCAGGCCCAACTGGACGCCGGTGTCGACCGCGTCGGGGGTGGCGACGTCCTCGCCGACGAGGTACGCCGCGCGGTTGACCATCCGGGCCTCGACGCGGAGCGTGTCGAACCCTTCGCCGTCGCCGGGCTCGTAGTCGGCGCCGTCGCCGTTTTCGTAGTCGTAGTATCCCTTCCCAGTCTTCTGGCCGAGGTCCTCGTTCTCGACCTTCTCTTCCATAATCGGCGGAATCTCGTCGCCGGCCTCCTTACGGACGTGATAGCCGACGTCGATCCCGGTGAGATCGCCGAGTTCGAACGGTCCCATCGGGTACCCCCGCTGGTGGGCCATCGCCGCGTCCGCCTGGCGGATCGTCGCCTCGCCCTCGGAAATCATCCAGGCGGGTTCGCCGATGAACGGGCCGACGATGGTGTTGACGACGAAGCCGCGGACGTCCTTGCGGACGTAGATCGGCGTCTTGCCGATCGACTCGACCCACTCGTAGCCGGCCTCGGCGGCCTCGTCGCCCGTCTCCGCGCCGTAGATGACCTCGACGAGGTCCATCTTCACCGGCGGGTTGAAGAAGTGCAGGCCGAGCACGCGCTCGGGCGTGTCAACGACCTCCGCGATGTCCGTAATCGGCAGACTCGAGGTGTTGGTCGCCAGCAGCGTGTCCTCGCTCGTGTACTCCTCGAGGTCCGAGAAGATGTCGTGTTTGAGCTCCAACTCCTCGGGCGCGGCCTCGATCACCAGGTCGGCGTCGGCGACGGCCGCTTCGAGGTCGGTCGTGGTCTCGATCCGCGAAAGAATCTCGTCGGCAGGCTCGTCGAGTAGCTCCTTCTCCTCGAGCTTCTCGAGGCTCCACTCGATCGACTCGTAGCCGTCCTCGACGAACTCCGTTTTGATGTCCCGCATCGTGACGTCGTAGCCGGCCATGGCGGTGACCTCGGTGATCCCGTGGCCCATGTTCCCCGCACCGAGAACAGCGACACGGTCAATGCTTTCGAGTGACATGGTGATGTCGTCGACCGGGAGTCTCTTAATTCCACCGACACCGGCTTACCATTGTTAAGGGTTGGATCGTCGACCCGACAAACCGTACGCTGAAAGGCGTTCTGCGGAACTGCTGTAATGGTCCCGACCGTTTGCCAGCCGGTCGGTATCGGCCCGTCACGCCTCGCTCTACCTGGTACCGGAGATGACCGCACTCGAACTCGGTTGGGGATCGAGGCCGAGAGCGGATCCGCCCTCGAGCGCGCAGTTACAGGGTTACAGGGGCTCGTCGCCCTCGATGATCCGCTTCGCTCGCGCGGCCAGGGCCGGCACGCGGTCTTCCATCTTCGGGTACATCGGATCGTCGCTGTTGCCCTCGAGGTAGCGCCGGAAGAACATCTCGCCGAGGGCCGCCAGCTTGTAGACCGCCAGCGCCCGGTAGAACCGCTCGTGCTCGAACGCGTAGCCGGTTCGCTCCTCCCAGCGGTCGACCAGATCGCGCCGGGAGGGATACCCCCCGCGTTCCATGAACCGGGTCGTCAGTTCCGGAATCGACGGCTCGGGATCTTTCGGATCGCGCCAGTACGACAGCATCCAGCCCAGATCGGCGCGCGGATCGCCGAGCGTGGACATCTCCCAGTCGAAGACGCCGACCAGCTCCGGCGGCTGCCCGCGGGCGTCACCCGCTTGCTTGTCCGGAGACGCGTCGCGTCCCCCTGCCGGCCCGTACATGACGTTATCGAGCTTGTAGTCGCCGTGGACGAGCGTGTGCGGGTGCGCCTCGGGGACGTTGTCCCGGAGCCAGTCGCCGACCGCGTGAAGGTCCGGCACCGCGCGTTCGTCTTCGGTGACCTCGAACGCCCACGAGAGCTGTTTCCCCCAGCGGTCGACCTGGCGCTGGGTGTACCCGTCGGGCCGGCCGAACTCGCCGAGTCCGATCGCCTCGTAGTCGAGATCGTGGATCTTCGCGAGCGTGTCGACGAGTTCCTCGCCGATCCGTCGTCGGTGTTCGGGCTCGGCGAACCGGTCGGGTTCCTCGTCGCGCAGGACGTCGCCCGCGAGGCGTTCCATCACGTAGAAGTCGCTTCCGATGACGTCGTGGTCCTCGCAGGCGAGCAGCGGCTCCGGCACGGGGACGCCGGTGTCGGCCACCGCGTTCGTCACCCGGTACTCGCGGATGACGTCGTGGGCCGTGTCGGCGGTCTCGCCCGGCGGCGGCCGCCGGACGACCAGCTCCCGATCGCCCCAGGTGACGAACAGGGTCTCGTTCGAGTGGCCCGCCTGGTGGCGCTCGATCTCGTACTCGTCGACCGTGCCGAGATTGTCTGCAAGGTACGCCGCCAGCGCGTCCTCGTCGACGAGGCGCTCGTAGTAGTCCTCGCTCATGGGACGCGAGACGTGGTATCGTCCGTTCGGACGAGCAGTGCGGTCGTCGCCGTCGGATCGTGGTTCGCGCTCGACATGGTATACGGTACCATAACCATGCTGCCTAACGAAAATAGTTACGCTGTCTTTCTTATCTTACAATGTTTGTGAGTGTTGGCGCAGATCGCACCGTCCCTATCGCGATCCGAGCCACAGCCGGGACGAATCGACGGCATCGTCGAGCGTTACCCGCGAGACCGATTCGGAGCGCCGCGCGCTCCGTCGACGATATCGAGCACCTCCTCGGGCGACTCGATTCGATAGGAGACGGCCGGGCCGTCGTCGGCTCCGAACGCGACGCCGTGCATTCCGACCTCGGCGGCGCCGTTTACGTCGTGGTCGTACCGATCGCCGATCATCAGCGCCCGCTCGGGGGCGACGCCGGCTTTCTCGAGGGCCGTCTCGAACATCGCCGGATCGGGCTTGGTGCGGCCGACCGCCTCGGAGGTCGTGATCGAATCGAACCGCTCGCGGACGCCGAACCGCTCGAGCATCCGCTTTCCCTCCGCGTCGTCGACGTCGCTGACGACGCCGACGTGGACGTCCTGGTCGGCCAGGCGCTCGATCGTCTCGACGGCGCCGGGCACCGGTTCGATCGAATCGCGGACGATCGCCTCGAACCGCGGTTCCCACTCCTCGCGCGGGACTTCCTCGCCCACGATTGCCGCGACGCCGCGGTGGTAGCCCTCGCGCGCGGACCGGAATTCGGTGTCCTCGCGCTCGCGGAAGTAGTCCCCGACGGTCGTCCGCCACGTGTCGATCCCCTCCTCGAGGTCCGTTTCGACGCCGCGGCGCTCGAGCAGGCCCGCGACGAACTCCGCGTGAGCAGCCTGCACGGAGTCGAGCGCGAGGATAACGCCGCCGATGTCCCAGAAGACGGCCTTCCATTCGGGGGCGGTGGGATCGTCCGCGTCGTCGGTCGCCGTCCCGCCGCCGTCTCCCGTCCCCGCTCCGTTCACCGGTCAGCCCTCCGAACCGCCGACCGGTCGATCTCGTCGACGCTCGCACACCCCGACAGTCCGACCGTCAGATCCAGATCGGCCAGCAGGTTCTCGAGGACGGCCCGCACGCCGTCCTCGCCGCCGATGCCGAGCCCGTAGGCGTACGGCCGACCCAACAGGACCGCGTCGGCGCCGAGCGCGAGCGCCCGGACGACGTCGCTCCCGCGCCGAATCCCACTGTCGAAGAGGACGGGCACGTCCCGATCGCCGTCCGTCGTGTCCGCGACCGCGTCGACCACGTCCGGTAGCGCGTCCAGCGCCGGGATCGCGCCGTCGACCTGCCGGCCGCCGTGGTTCGAGACGACCAGGCCGTCGACGCCGCGGGCGACCGCTTCGCGGGCGTCGTCGGGGTGGAGCACGCCCTTGACGACGATCGGCAGGTCGGTCTGGGCCTCGAGCCACTCGAGGTCGTCCCACGTCAGCGAGGCGTCGCCGAAGCAGGCCTGCCAGGAGGCGATCGCCGCCTCCGGATCGTCCCGCGGGTCGTCGACGTCGAGCCGATCGCGAAACGCCGGGTCCTCGAAGTAGTTCGCCAGGCCGTCGCCCTCGAGGAAGGGGAGGTAGCCGAGTTCGATGTCGCGCTCGCGCCACCCCATCTTGGGGGTGTCGAGCGTGACGACGACGGCCTCGTAGCCCGCCGCTTCGGCGCGCTCGAGGAAGCTGGCCGCGACGTCGCGGTCGGAACTCCAGTAGAGCTGGAACCAGCCCGGACGGTCGCCGAGTTCGTCGGCGACGTCCTCGAGGGTGTACGAGGAGACGGAGCTACAGATCATCGGCACGCCGAGGTCCCCGGCCGCGCGGGCGACGGCCAGTTCGGCCTCCTCGTGGAGGATCGACTGGACGCCGACGGGCGCGAGCAGGACGGGTGCCGGGTATTCCCGGCCGAAGAGTTCGACCGACAGATCGCGCTCCGAGACGTCCCGCATGATGCGCGGAATGATCTGCCACGTCTCGAACGCGCGGTCGTTCGCGTCGACCGTCGTCTCCGCGCCCGCGCCGCCCGCGACGTAGGCGAACGCCTCCTCGCTGAGCTCCTCGCGGCCGCGTTCTTCGAGGTCCTCGTAGGACACCGGGAACTCGGGGGGTTCGTCCTCGAGCATCCCGCTGAGATAGACCTCGGTCTGGCGATCCGGTCCGTAGTCGGGCGTGTCTGCTGTCATGGGTATCCCTGCGGCGACTGCGCTGTCGCCATCGCGTGATATCTGTGTTACCAATTGCCACTAACTTAACGGTGTGGTATCTATGCCCACCTTTATTAACAATTGCTACGAATGACCGAATGGATCTAACAATGGTAATGAAACAACTCCGGATCGGAGTCGCAGTCACGGGTGATCGCGCGTGAATACCGAGCAGTTCAGCGTCGACGGCGACGTCGCCATCGTGACGGGCTCGTCGAGCGGGATCGGGAAATCGATCGCCGAGCGGTTCGCCGCGGACGGCGTCGACGTCGTCGTTTGCTCGCGCGAGCAGGGGAACGTCGATCCGGTCGCCGAGGGTATCAACGAGAGCGAGCGGCCCGGTCGGGCGCTCGCGGTCGAGTGCGACGTCACCGACCGGGACGCCGTCGAGGCGCTCGTCGAGGCCACCGTCGAGGAGTTCGGCGGGATCGACGTGCTGGTCAACAACGCCGGGGCCTCCTTCATGGCCGACTTCGACGACGTCTCGCCGAACGGCTGGACGACGATCATGGACATCAACGTCAACGGCACCTACCACTGCACCCACGCCGCCGCGGCGCACTTGAAGGACGGCGGGGGGGCGGTGATCAACCTGGCCAGCGTCGCCGGCCAGCGCGGCTCGCCGCTGATGAGCCCCTACGGCGCGGCCAAGGCCGCCGTCATCAACTTCACGACGACGCTCTCCTACGAGTGGGCCGACGACGGCGTCCGCGTCAACTGCATCGCCCCCGGCTTCGTCGCGACGCCAGGCGTCGAGAGCCAGATGGGCGTTTCCGCGGACACAATCGACCGCGAGGAGGTCGCCCGCCGGATCGGCACCGTCGAGGAAATCGCGGACGTGACGCAGTTCCTCGCCAGCCCCGCCTCCTCGTACGTGGTCGGCGAGACGATCACGGTCCAGGGCGTCCCGCAGATCAGCGAAGAGCGCGACGTGTGAGCGGTCGGCCGTCGCGAACGCCGACGACGGTCGAAAACAACGCCTGGTCCGTCGCCGCCGGTTCCCATACACCCAAAAGGACGCCCGCCAACTATGAGTGATGATGACTGACAGAGATGTCCACCTCCCGGTAGCCGCTCAGCCGACCGTCGACTCGATCGTCGACTACACGCGGCGGGCGGAGGCCGGCGGCTACGACTGCGCCTGGCTCCCCGAGACGTGGGGTCGGGACGCCGTCACCGTGCTGACGGCGATGGCCGAGCGCACCGACTCGATCGATATCGGGTCGAGCATCCTCAACGCCTACTCGCGGTCGCCGGCGCTGCTGGGCCAGACGGCGGCAACGCTCCAGGAGGTCTCCGAAGGCCGGTTCCGGCTCGGACTCGGCCCGAGCGGTCCCGTCGTGATCGAGAACTGGCACGGGATGGAGTACGGCAACCCGCTCAAGCGGACCCGCGAGACCGTCGAGATCGTCCGGCGGGTGCTCGCGGGTGAGCCCGTCGAGTACGACGGCGACTACTTCGATCTCTCGGGCTTTCGCCTGCGCTGCGAGCCGCCCGAGTCGACCCCGCCGATCGAGGTCACGGGCATGGGGCCCAAAGCGGTCGAACTCGCGGGCCGGTTCGCCGACGGCTGGCACGGCATCATGCTCACCCCCGAGGGGATGGAAGACCGCATCGCAGACATCGAACGCGGCGCCGAGTTGGGCGACCGCGACCCCGACGATGTGCAGGTCACCGCCGGCGTCACCTGCTGTGCCTTGGACGACCGCGAGCGGGCCCGCGAACTCGCCCGCCAGCACGTCGCCTTCTACGTCGGCGGGATGGGCACCTTCTACCGCGACGCCTTGGTCCGCCAGGGCTACGACGAGGCCGCCGAGATCCACGACGCCTGGCAAGCGGGCGACCGCGAGCGCGCCCTCGAGTTGCTGGACGACGACATCCTCGACGACCTCTGTGCTGCGGGCGACCCCGAAACCGCCCGCGAGCGCGTCGAGCGCTACGAGGCGGTCGACGGGATCGACGCCGTCGCGGTGAGCTTCCCGCGGGGCGCCGACGAGGACGAGATCCGGGCGACGATGGACGCGGTGGCGCCCGACGCCTGACCGCGACCGGATCCGGAAATCGGGGCCGTTTCCGAACCGAGTTCGCGGGCCTTCGATAGCTACAAGCGTCGCATCGTCCCAGTTCGGGGTATGCCCGGCAAGGTGAGTCCGGACGATCTGCTCGCGCACGTGTTCGATCGGACGGGGGCCGCCGCGAACGACGAGACGGTGCTCCAGGGACCCGCGGACGGCGAGGACGCCGCCGCGATCGCCTGGCCCGACGGCGAGGGGACGCTCGTCGTCAGCTCCGATCCGATCTCGCTGGCCGCCTCGCGGGTCGGGACCCTCGGCGTGGCCGTCGCCTGCAACGACGTCGCCGTCTCCGGGGCCGACCCGCGCTGGCTGACGGCCGTCGTCTTGCTTCCGAGCGGGAGCGACGAGGGGATCCTCGATCAGATCTCGACGGATCTGGATGCGGCCGCCCGCGAGGTCGACGCGTCGATCGTCGGCGGCCACTCGGAGTACGTCGACCAACTCGAGCGGCCGCTGGTCTCCCTGACCGCGATGGGCGCGACCGAGCGGTTCGTCCCGACCGGCGGCGCGGAACCAGGCGACCGAGTCCTGCTCACCAAGGCCGCGGGCGTCGAGGGGACGGCCATCCTGGCGGCCGACTTCGGCGACGACCTCGACGTCGACGCCGAGATCCGTGAGCGCGCCGAGGGATTTCTCGACGAGATCAGCGTGGTGCCGGACGCCCGCGCAGCCCGCGAGTACGCGACCGCGATGCACGATCCCACGGAGGGCGGCGTCGCGGCCGGACTCCTCGAAATCGCCCGCGCCTCGGACGTCCGAGTGGAGGTCGGCCGCGACGCCGTGCCGATCCGCGAGGAAACCGCGGCGCTGTGCGAGGCGGCCGACGTCGATCCGCTCCGGATCTTCGGCTCGGGTGGGCTGCTCGCGACGGTCCCTGAAGACGCAGCGGACGACTGCCTCGCGGCGCTCGAGGACGCGAACATCGAGGCCGCCGAAATCGGCACCGTTCAGTCCCTCGACGGGGACGGGGACGAACCCGAACTCGTCCTCGGCGGGGAGTCGATCACCGAACCGATCGAGGACGACCTCTATCCGCTGTGGGAAGCGGCCGACGCGGACGACTGATTCGCGGGGTCGCGGTCACCCACCAGCGCGCCGACCGTCGCGTCGACCAAGACGGCCTCCGGATCGACGACGACGACGTCCGCCCCCTCTTGCTCGAGCGATTCGTCGGATTCGGACTCTGACCCACCGCCGGCGACCGTCGAGTCGCTCCCCGCGACGGTGACGATTCGGGCGTCGGTGAGCGACCGCGCCGCGGTGATCGCTGCGGCGGCGTCGAATCCCTCGGTTCCGACGAGAACCGCGTCGCAGGTCTCGATGCCGGCCCGCTCGAGGGTTTGTTCGGCGGTGGGCTCGCCGACGACGGCGGTGACGCCGTCGGGGAGTCGCACGGGATCGTCCTCGCCCATCACGACGACGACGACCGACGCCCGCTTCGAGAGCGCCGCGACGACGTGAGCAATCGTCTCGTCGAAACCGAGCGCGACGATCCGAATCCCGCGTTCGAATTCCGACTCGACCGCCTCGGCGTCGCGTCCCAGATGCGCGGTCGTCCGTTCCCCGGTCCGTTCGAGGTGCGTCTCGAGCGCGGGGCCGACCAGGCTGCCGAGGGTCGCGGCGATGGTTGCCGGACCGAGGACGACCAGCGAGACGGCGAACAGTCGCGCCGTCTCGGTGGTCGCGTGGACGTCGCCGTAGCCGACCGTGCTCGCGGTCACGACGGTGAAGTAGACCGCGTCGACGACGGACTCGACGCCGTCGAAGCCGCTCCTGAGCGCGTAGGCCCCCGCCGTCCCGTAGCAGAACACGCCGACGATAGCCAGGAGCGCGCCGATCTGGGTCGCGTCGAGAGAACTCGACCGAGTGAACCGCTCGCTCGTGGCCACGAGAACGAGGAGGCCGCCGAGCGAGAGGACGACGAGCGGAACCGACAGCGTCCGGAACTGAACGATGCCGTGGGCCGCGGCGAGGGTGACCAGGCCCACGGCGGTGACGTAAGCCAGGCGGTAGCCTCGGCGCATTCCCCACGCGGTGACGAGCAGGGCGAAGCCGACGACCGTCCCGCTGAACTCCGCCGCCGCCTGGAGGTCCCCGAGCAGGCCACCGGGGTCGAGGACCGGCTGCGTGAGGATGGCACCGACGCCGGTTGCGATCGACGCGAGCGCAATCGCGGCGACGATCCAGACCGCGACCCGACCGCCCGGTCGACGCGGGTGAAGCGAGTCGAGCATACCGGCCCCTCACCGCCGTCGTCGGTAAATCCCCACCCTCACGCCGGAACTCTCGGCTCCCGCAGACGGACCCCAGAGGGGCTGCGCGAATTCGCTTGCCCGGGGCTTATTGACGCCGCATGCGTCGTGGACACATGGCGAAAATCGCGTACGAGGCGCCCGACGGAGTCGCCGAGGAAGCGGTCGACGCCGACAATATCACGGATTCGGGTAAGGTTCAGGGCCTCCGGATCAAGCTCGAGGACGAGAGTTACATTCACCTTCCCTACACCCGGGTGTACTGGGTCCGAATGAGCAAAGACGAGGGGAAGGTGAGCTACTCGTCGGTATAGGAGCCGCGTCGGCCCCGACTCGAGACGAGCCGACGATGCCGTCGGTGTCGGACTCACGACGGGAGCGGAATAGTGTGAGAATTAAGCCAATAGATAGAAGGGTTTCCCCGACGCTTTCGGGAATACGTTGTAGAATGGATTCGACGTCCGAGACCACCGCGGCGCTTCACCGACGCGTTCGTCAGCAGGAAGTCGTGGCTAAACTCGGACAGCAGGCGCTCGAAATCGACGATCTCGATCGGTTACTGCACGAGGCTTCGGTCGCCGTCACGGAGACGCTCGACAACGAGTACGCGGAGGTACTCGAACTGCTTCCCGACGGAGAGGAACTCCTGCTCAGGGAGGGGCGCGGCTGGCGCGACGGCCTGGTCGGGTCGGCGACGATACCCGCAACCGAGGGCACGCAGGCAGGATACACGCTCTTTACCGAGCGGCCGCTCATCGTCGATGATCTCCCGAACGAGGAACGGCTTTCCGAACCGACGTTACTCGCCGACCACGACGTCAAAAGCGGCATCAGCGTCGTTATCGGGTCGGTCGAGAACCCGTGGGGCGTCCTGGGAACGTACGCGACGGAGGAACGCGAGTTCACGGATCACGACGTGAACTTCGTCCAGAGCGTCGCAAACATCCTCGCGACGGCGCTCGAGAACGAGCGGGCGCAGCGCGAACTCGAGGAGATTTACGGTCGTATCTCGGACGCGTTCTTCGCGCTCGACGAGGAGTGGCAGTTCACCTATCTCAACGACCGCGCACACGAGTTGATCAACCCCGAGGGGCAAGACATCGTCGGGAAGACGGTGTGGAACGAGTTTCCCGCGGCGGTCCGGAAGCAGTTCAAAGCCAAGTACGAACGCGCGATGTACGAACAGGAGACCGTCTCGTTCGAGGAGTACTACCCCGAGCCCCTCGACAGATGGTTCGACGTCCGAGCCTATCCCTCGGAGACGGGACTGTCGGTGTACTTCCGGGACGTCACCGAGCGCAAGGAGCGCGATCAGGAACGCGAACTGTTCCGAACCCTCCTCGATTACTCCAACGACGTCGTGTTAGTCATCGAACCGGAGACGGGACAGATCCTCGACGCGAACGAGACGGCTTGCCGTCGCCTCGGCTACGCTCAGGACGAACTGCTCGAGCTAACGGTCCTCGACATGGAACGGCGGTTCGACGATATCGAGGAGTGGCGGTCCCACGTCGAAGACGTGAAAGCCGAGGACGCGGTGACGGTCATCGGCGAACACGAGCGAAAGGACGGAACTACGTACCCGGCGGAAGTCAACATCGCCCACGTCGAACTGGATCGCGCGTACATGATCGGGGTCGCCCGCGACATCACCGAGCGCCAGGAGCGCGAACGGCAACTGGAAGAGTCGAACAAGCGGCTCGAACAGTTCGCCTACGCGGCCTCTCACGATCTGCAGGAACCGCTGCGGATGGTCTCGAGTTACCTGCAACTGATCGAAAGCCGGTACGCCGACGCGCTCGACGACGACGGCAAGGAGTTCATCGAGTACGCCGTCGACGGCGCCGAGCGGATGAAAGCCATGATCGACGGGCTGCTCGCGTACTCCCGCGTCGAAACGCAAGGCGACCCCTTCGAGCCGGTCGACCTCGACGAGGTCGTCGACGACGTGCTCGAGGATCTGCGACTCCAGATCGAGGAAAGCGACGCCGAAATCACCGTCGACGACCTCCCCCGGGTCGAGGGCGACCCCAGCCAGCTTCGCCAGGTGTTCCAGAACCTCCTCTCGAACGCGATCGCGTACAGCGGCGACGAACCGCCCCGCGTTCACATCACGGCCCAACGGGGCGCGGATCGCGGCGACCGCAGTGCGCGCAGTGAGGTCGGCGAGGGCGGCGCGGCCGGAGAGCAGTGGACGATTTCGGTTCGCGACGAGGGAATCGGGATCGACCCCGAGGACAAGGATCGCGTGTTCGAGGTGTTTCAGCGCCTCCACGGCCGCGAGGAGTGTTCGGGGACCGGCATCGGGCTCGCGCTCTGCCAGCGGATCGTCGAGCGCCACGGCGGCGAGATCCGTGTCGACGCCGAACCGGGCGAGGGATCGACGTTCTCGTTCACGCTACCCGCGATCGGGAACCACGACTCGAAGAGCCGCGAACGGTGACTCACCGCTGCCCGTCGACCAGGAGCGTATTCAGCGCGTCCGGGACGAGGAGCACCTCGCTGCCGGGTTCGATCGCGTCCACAACGTCGGGTTCGGCGTCCAGTAGACACTCTTCGACGACTCCGGGTGCCTCGGTGTTCGTCACGTAGATCTCGTGCGCGCGGCGGACGCGGGTCACGACGAACGCGCGCTGGGCACCCGGTTCGTACCCGTTTCGCATCGACTTGTACAGCGAGTCGGCGTCCGACGCCTGGCGCAGGCGGCGATGGAACCGCCGCTCGCCGGCGCCCTCGCCCGCCCCCTCCGGCAGTTCGGCCGGCACGACGAGCCGACCGCCCTCCCGCAGCGGGTTCCGATCCCCGAGCGCGACGTAGGTCGCCCCGCGGGTCGCCTGGTACAGATTCGCGTCTTTAGGCGCGCCGACGCCGCAGACGACGGCGTCGAAGTCGCCGTCGATCGGGACCGAGAGCGCGTCGCGGGCGATTTCCGCGAGTTCGCGGACGACGCGGCGGCCGTCGCCGGCTCGGACGCCGAGCACGCCCGCAGGACCGTGGGTCAGGTTGAGCGAGAAGTCGAGCCCCGCGAGATCGCCCGCCTGGTCGATCGTCTCGCGGAACGGGTTGCCCTTGAGCCGTCCTAAGCGGACTCACTCGCGGGCGAGCATCGCAGGGCCGTGGGTGTATCGAATGAGCGATTCGCTGCCGGCGCCGATGACGACGGTCTTCGCGCCGCCGCTGAAGCCCGCGTACTGGTGGGGTTCGACCACGCCCGTCGAGAGAACGACGTCGGCGCTCGCGATCGGCTCGCCAATCTCGACGGGAACGTCGTCCGCTTCCACCGTTCCGATCTCGACGACCGACTCCGGATCGTGGTTGACCGCCAGGCCGGCGTGCGGACCGAGCATCGACTCGATCTCGGCCTCGGTCATGGGCCGGTGGAGGCCGAGACCGATGAGGACCGTCACCCGATCGCGGTCGACACCGCAGTCCGCGAGTCGATCGAGCAGGACATCCAGCAGCACGTCGTCCGGTGCTTTGCGCGTGATATCCGTGACGACGATCACGACCTCGTCGTCCGGCTCGACGCGGTCCGCGACCGGCGGTCCGAGCGGATCCGCAAGTGCGCGTTCGGCGGCCGACCGGACGTCGACGGGCTCGCCGCCTGGCGGCTCGGCGACCGTCACGTCGCAGTCGGGGAGCCGCACGTCGACGGTACCCGTTCCCAACGGGAGTTCCATGCGACCGATTCGACCGCGGACTGTGAAAAATGTCACCGATTAGCTCGGTAGGCGCTGCCGGAACGGGGTGCGAGCGATGGTGGCGAGCGCTTTGGGCCGTCGACCGTGCTTACCAGCGGGAGATGACTGCAAGCATCGCTTTTACCCGAATTTAATGGTTATATCGGAAAGTAATGACGACGGTCGTCGAACTGGAACTGCCCGCGGCCGACACCGCGCTGAGGAGGGTATTTGACCGCGTTCCGTCGTTTCACTGTCGAATGGAACAGGCGGCCGTGAGCGACTGCCCCGGCCTGTGGCTCGGCGGAGGCAATCGGTCGGAGATCGAAGCAGCTCTCGACGACGATCCGTCCGTCGATGCGTACTCGCAGATCGATACCGCTCCCGACGAACGGTTGTACCGAATCGAGTTCGCGGACGAGGTCTGCGAGATCGGTGCCGTCCTCTTCGCGGAAGACGGGACGATACTCGCCGCGTCAGCCGCCAGCGGAACGTGGTCGGTTCGAATGCGATTTCCGGATCACGAGCACGCCACCCGAACGTATCGCCGGCTCCTCGATCGGGATATCGACGTCGACGTCAGACGACTCCAAAAGGGACCGGAAGCGAACTCGAAGCGACACGGCCTCACGTCCGAACAGTACGAGACGATCGTTACGGCGATCGAGCGCGGCTACTTCGAAATTCCCCGCCAAGTCTCGACGCAGGAACTGGCCGACGAGTTCGGTATCTCGAATCAATCGGTGTCGGAGCGTCTCCGCCGCGCGTCCGGGACGATTCTGTCGACGGAGTTGAACGTCGAAGACGGCCGGTCCAGTCTCGAAAATCGGGATTGATAAGCGGCCAGCCCCCTCCGGCGATTCGCCTCTTAAAACCCCTGGCTGTCCGCGTGACAGGGTAAAATGTGGGACGCACGAACACACGTTCGAGAACGATGCCTACGGATCACCAGGCTCACTTCAACGGCGACGGAACGGTCGTGGTCGAATATTCCCCGGACGAGTCGACGCCGACGAGTATCGCCATCGTCCGAGCGATCGCTGCGATCGAGGACGTCGATCCGATCGACCTCGAGTGTACGTTACACGACTACGTGGAAGCGGAAGCACTCGATCGACTGACCGCTCACGACGGACTCGGCCGTCTCGGGGTCGACTTTTCGGTGTGCGGTTACCGCGTGCGAGTCGACAATTCGGACACGATCACGGTTTTCGAACCGGACTGACGGGGAGTTCGCCGACGGCGACCGAGACGGGCGGGACAAAGCGAGACAGAGCGGGACGCGAGAACGGTGGCGGCTCGTCACTGCGCTCGGGCCTCGTTCAACGTCGCGCCCACTCGAGCATCCGCTCGTAGACGGGATCGGTCCGCAGCGCCCGCGAGTCGCCGACCAGCACCAACGCGCGCTTCGGACGGGTCAGCGCCACGTTGATCCGGCGGTAGTCCTCGAAGATCGGCCCTTCGAGCGAGCCGGTCGCGGTGAACGAGACGATGATCACCTCCTGGCTCGAGCCCTGGAAGCGGTCGACGGTGTCGACGGCAACGTCGTCGGGCACGTGTTTCGAGATCTCGGAGACCTGCGCCCGGAAGGGGGCGATGACGCCGATCTCCGAGCGATCGAGGCCGGCAGCCTCGTAGGCCTCGACCAGCTCCGTGATTCGGGCGGCCTCCCGGCTGTCAGTGTACCGGCTCCGGTCGCCCTCGACGTCGACGAACGAGACGGGATTTCGCACGGAATCGGGCAAGGCATCCCGCGAGACGCCCTCGAGGTCGTCGAGCGTCCGGGCCGCGACTTCGGGCGCCGCAGGTCGCAGTTGGCCGTCGTAGAACTCGGTCGAGGAGAAGAACTGGATCCGCTGGTTCATCCGGTACTGGCGGTCCAGCATGACGCCGGCCTCGGGGTGGCGCTCGACGAGCCGCTCGAACAGCGACTCGGTGAGGTCGTTCTCCGCCCGCACGACCGGCGGGAGCTGCTCGTGATCGCCGACGAGAACGAACCGATCGGCCAGGTTGATCGCCGCGTGGGTCCCGGGCTCGGTCAGCTGGGCGGCCTCGTCGACCAGGGCGACGTCGAAGGCCTGCTCTTTCATCACCCGCGAGCCGCAGGTCGCGGTGGTCGCGGCCACGACCTGCGCGTTCTGCAGTTCGGCGACGCGCTCGTCGGGGTCGCCCGCGCGCTCGAGCCGGTACGGCTGCATGTCCGCGCGGACGCCGCTCTCGGAGCCGACGCGGACGACCCGCTCGTCGTCGATCGCGCCGTCGAGCTGCTCGAGGACGGCCTCCAGGGCGTTGTCCACGGCGCGGTTCGTGAACGCGGAGAGGAGGACGCGCTCGCCGCGCTCGACCATCGCGCGGACGGCCCGGGCGATGGTGTAGGTCTTCCCGGTGCCAGGCGGCCCGTGGATCAGCGCGCAGTCGTTCGCGCCGACCGCTTTCGTCACGGCCTGGTTCTGGCGGTCGTTGTTGTCGATGAACGTCTCGTCGACGTCCTCGAACTCGGGCGGCGCGCGGCCGAACAGGACGTCTTTGCGCCGTTCGTCGCCCTTCAGGAGCGCGTCGTGGAGCGCGACCAGCAGCCGGTCGGTGGTCAACTCCGAGGGGTAGACGTCTAGTCGGGTCACCTCGACCGGCTCGTCGGCCGTGAGCACGACCTCGTCGTCGAGCCGTTCGATCCGCGCCAACTCCGCGTCGCCGCGGACCGGGTGGCCGTCGCTGGCCAGTACCAGGTCGCCCTCGCGAAGCTTCGAGGTCGCGCCCCCCGTGCGGCGCGCCCGCAGTTCCCAGCGGCCCTCGTCGAGCGGCCGTTTCTCGACGAACTCGAGGTCGATCAGCGCGCGGTCGTCGTCGGCCCGCTCCTCGGCGCTTTGCTCCCAGAGCTTGGCGTACTCGCGGTGGACCTCGCGGCGCTCCTCCTCGATGGCACGGTAGAAGCGCTCGAAGTACTCGAGTTCCTCGTCGGGCAGCGCCTGGCCGATCTGACCGGCCTTCGACTCCTGATCGAGTCGGCCGGAGACGACCATGCAGGCGTCCTGCTCGAAGCAGTACTCGCATTTCGCCGACCCCTCGTATCCCGTCGGGACGTCGCCTTTGACCTCCGTCGCGGCGAGCTCGTTGCGCAGGCGGACGACGAATTTCAGGAGTCCGTCACCCATCGTGAAGTCCTTCGCTGGGGTGAGGTCGCCGGTCTCCTCGTTGCGGTCGAGCACCGAGTTCTTCGTGTAGAGCAGCGTTCCGGTGTCGACGTCGCCGCCGTGTTCCTCCAACAGAAGGGCGTAGCAGGCGGCCTGGACCTTGTCCTTGAATCGGGGTTCCTTCTTGAGGTTCTTCCCAGTCTTGAGCTCGACCGGCGCCCCGCGGCGGATGGCGTCGGCCCGTCCGCGAATGCCGAAGGTCTCGCTGATGAGCAGTTGCTCCGAGCGCCAGCTGTCCGCCTCGGTGAGGCGGCCCTGGTCGAGCCAGCCCTCGATCGCCGTCGCGTTCTCCCGGACGTCGTCGGCGACGGCTTCGGGCGTCTCACCTAACAGCCCCAACTCGAGCCCCCGTTCCTCTACGCGGGCCTCGATGGACTCTTCGAGGTCGCGTCCCCGGAGCAGGTCGCCGAAGACCTCGTGGACAAGCGTCCCCTTCACGACGGGGTAGTTCAGCGGCACCCCGGAGAGCTTGTTCAGGTAGTACAGCCGGGGACACTCGACCCAGTTCCGAATCGAGGTTACGCTGACCAGAAACGAGGGTTCGACGACGACGTAGGAATCGCCCGTCGTCGCGTACTGGGTCTCGCCCTGGTACTCCTCCTCTTTCGCGTTCGTCACCAGCAGCTCCATCCCGGGTTCGAGCAGCTCGGCCGACTCGGTCCACTTGTTCCAGAGCGTCACCGTCGTCGTCTCGCGACCGTCCGCTACGGTCGCCGTCCCGCCGTCGCCGAGCGTCGGCGGTCGATCCCCGGCGTCGGTCGGCTCGTCTCCTTCTTCCGCGAGTCGGAGCGGCACTTCGGCGAGGTCGCTCTCGCCGTAGCTCGTCGACACCGACCGCACGTCGACCTCGCCCGCGACGGTTCCGCGTACGTGCACAGCTATCGTCAACGGCCGAGCGATCAAAAACGCTATCGGTCGCCGCATCTCGGCCGGTCGCGTTGGGGCCGCGATTCGACGGCCAATTCGCTCCGTCGGTAATAATTCTTTACCACCGTTCCCAGTTTCAATCGGCCCGTATCGGGCTCGGAACGGACGGGCCGCTTTTGGGATCACGAGCCGAAGATTCGCTGCCATGAGTGACCCGAACGGCGACGACCGGCGGGCCGGCAAGTCCGAGCCCGACGCCGGGTCAGCACCGGATACCGGCCCGACCAACCGGTCGGAAGAGGCGTCCACTGACATCGACTCCGGCACTGGCGTCGGAGATCGTCCCGACGCCGGCCGCGATCCGCGCGACGAGTCGACGCAGGTCGCCAACGAGGAGCGGCGACGCAAGACGTCGGTCATCAGCCTGCTCGTCGCTGTCCTCGGCGGCTGGGTCGCCGCCTCGGTGCTCGTCTTCGACACCGCGGCGGCACCGCTGTGGAACAACGTCTTGGTCGGCCTGGTCGTCCTCGCCGCCGCCGGTTACAACTACTATCGGCTGACCAACGACGTCCCGCTCAGCACCGGAATCGCCTCGCTGGTCGCCATCCTCGGCATTTGGCTGATCGTCTCGGCCGCGTTACTCGAGATGACGGGCGGCCTGTTCTGGAGCACGCTCGCTACCGGACTGTTAGTCGCCGGCCTGGCGGGGTACAACGCCTACGAAGCTCGCGAGGCGCGGTCGGTCACGACCGAGCCGGACGCGCGGGTATAGAAAAACGGTAGCGCTCCGATCAGACGTCGAGCCCGTGTTCGGCCTCGAGCCGGCGGATTCGGTACTCTGCGGCGTGATGGCCCATCGCGACGACGGCAAAGCCGACCATGACGACGGCGAAGCCGATCGAAACGGCGGGAGAGACGCCGTTGACGTAGCTGTTACAGAGCTGCCCGAACGCCAGCGCGAGCGGTGCCAGCGTCAGCAGCGAACTCTTCGCCGGGGTGGCGCGAAACAGTTCGACGAGCGGGAGTGGTCGGCGTACGGACATTGGGAAAGCGTCGGTTACGTTCTCTGTCGTGGCGCCCGTCGTATTCCTTTTGGTTCGAATCGAGCGTTGGACCGCGTAACGGTCGGTTTGCGGTGTCTTTCGGTGCAATCGATACGTTCATTCTCCCGGGGACCCAACGACCGCACATGCGGATACGCGAGTGGCAGGACATCTTGGAGGACGTCACGGAGCGGGACGTCGATCCGGAAGACTGGCGCGCAGTCGCCGGCGACCGCGCCGGCGGCGTCGGCGAAGACATGTACCTCGCGCATCCCCGGGCCGGCGTCTTCTTCCTCAAGACGTACGCGAAGAACCCCTTCGAGGTCCGCGGCGTCGGCACGCGGGTCGCCCGGAACCTCGACGACGAGATCGGTTCGTTCCTCCCCGAGGAGGACGCGGGCGGCCGCTTCGCGGTCCAGTCCCCGCCGGAGGACGAGGACCACGCCGAGACGGTCTCGAAGCGCCTCGAGACTGTCCTCGAGACGCATGCGGACGCGCCGACCAGGCCCCAGGACCTCTTCGACGACGTGATGGGTGCCCTGGAGAGCCCCGCGTTCGGTCCGATGGCGTACGATCAGTACGACCGGCCCGACGAACTCGAGGACCTCTCGGACCGGTTCGAGGAGGCCGACGAACTGCTCAGCGCCGAACTCGACGACCTGATCGAGACCGACGAGGTCGACCGCGGGTTCATGTGAACGGGAGCGGGACCGGGGCCGGGGCTACGGCTCGCGGCCCTTTCGTCCCCCTGCGCTTGCGGCCGGAGATTCTTTGAGAACGCGCTTCGAGGGACCAGTAGAGCCATGTCCACGAGCGCGAGCGCAGAGGCCGTCGTCCGCGACTACTACGACGCGCTCCGCGACGGCGATCCCCTTCCACCGTACTTCCTCGACAACGAGTCGACCGTCAAGTTCGGCATCAGCGACTCCCTGTTCGGGGGAAATAAGGTGACCGCAGCCCTCGAGGAACAGACCGAGACGACCGCCGACTGGACCGTCGAGAGCCAGCAACTCGTCGTCGACGAACGGGCGGAGAACGGATTCGCGACGTTCGCCGACGAAGTCACGATGGCCTGGACGGACGTGGAGAGCGGCGACAGACACCGGTTCGACAGTCGCTGGAGCGGCACGCTGGTCGCGCGGTCGACGGCAACGACGACCGACGACGGCCCCGCCTGGCGGTTCGCGTCGATGCACGTCAGCGCGTCCCGCGAGCTATGAGCCGCGGTCGCGGTCCGAGCCGCGGCCCCTCGCGACCGAGCGAGGTGACGGACGCGGCCGATCAGCTCAAGATCGTCTTCGTCCTGCTCGTCGGTCTCTCGGGCGGCTCGATCGCGCTTCAGAGCGACGCTTCGCCGGCGGTGATCGGCGGCGCGATCCTCGGGGGCATCATCGCCGGCGGCGCGTTGCTGTGGTACCTGATCCGAATGACGACGGACTGACGGGAGCTAGCTGCGCCGAACGAACCGGTCAGCGATCGACGCGGCGCAGCCAGGCGCCGGGCGCGTCGAGTTCGTCGTGGGTGGGGAGGTTCTTCGGCTCCTCCCAGACGAGACTCGCCGTCTCGAGGTCGCGGACGGCGACGACGTGCTCGAAGAAGTTCTTGCCGCGCTCGTACTGACGCTCCTTGAGGCCGAGGCCGAGCAGGCGACGGAACAGTCGCTGGAGCGGTCCCCGCCCCTGGCGGCGCTCGTCGAGCTTGCGCCGGAGGTCCTCGTACTCGTCGTCGAAGGCGTGGTCCATCAGGAGTTCGGCGTAGCCCTCGACGACGGTCATCGCGGCGTCGAGGTCGCGAAACGCCTCGCGGTCGAACGAGCCCTCCGAGAGCGCCGCGATCCCTTCTTCCATCCGGGTCTCGAGGTGGTCGGAGAGCCACGGGGCGGCGCCGAACTCGGCGGCGTGGGTCACCTCGTGGAAGGCGATCCAGCGGCGGAACCGGTTGGCGTCGACGTCGAGCTTCGCGGCGGCGTTGAGGATGTTCGGCCGGACGAAGTACAGCGCGTGGTCGTCCGCGGGCGCGTCGGCTAGCAGGAGCGGGTCGTACTGTCCGAGGACGTTCCGCCCGAGGAACGAGAGCAGGACGGTCATCGTCCCCGTGTTGATCGTCCGGGCGACGCCGGGGAAGGCGCCGGTGTGGGTCTCGAGCGAGCGCATCACGCGCTCGAAGGTCTCGACGTTGGCGTCGATCCAGTGGTGGCGGTTCTGGATCTCGACGGTCTCGGGGACGTCGAAGTCGGCCCCGGAGACGGTCCGCACCGCCGCCCGCGCCTCCCGGACGTCGCGGGCGTAGGCCTCGCGTTCGCCTGGCTCGAGCGCGAGCGAGCCGGGATCGGTCGCCGCCTTGGCGGCGTCGGCGGCCGATCGCCAGTCGATCGCATCGTCACCGGACGCCCCGGCAACGGCCCGGGCGCTGCGATAGAGATTCACGACTGTCCGTACGGTAAGGAAGCGCAAAAGCGTTCGGCTCGGTTCGCCCAGCCCGAGACCGATCGTCCGACCGACCGCCGGCGATCGGCGCTCAGTCGCGGATCAGTTGACGATGACGTCGGGCTCTTCCTCGGCCTCGAACTCCCCTTCGTCCTCGCCGCCGCGGAACTTCTTGGCGGCCGCGGCGATGCCGACGAGGACGACGAGCGCGACCAGCGCGCCGACGGCGCTTTTCCCCTTGCCGCCGGACTCGTCGTCCGCGGCCGCGCCCTCGTCTTGATCGGTCTCCGATTCGGTTTCCGTCTCGGCTGTCGCTTCGGTGCTGCCGATCGGCAGCGCCTTTCCGATCGAGCCGAGGCCGAACTGCGGCTCGCCGTCGATGTGCAACTCTACGAGGGTGAATTTCTTGTCGCCCATGAGCGGGCGGTCAACGAGTGTACACTTAGCCGTTTGGTTAGCACTCGTTGCAGCCGCTTCCGCGCGGACTGAGAACCGCGTGCTGGGGTAATCGACCGGGGCTAACAGTCGGATGCCCCTGGATATCTCGTTCCGCCAAGGTGTTCGTACTACGTATACCGACGCTACGGACGAAGGAATCGGCTACTCCGGACTCCGGACCGGTACGATTAAGTGTCCATCACCTGCGGTGTTGCGTATGAGTGGACGACCGCTGGACGTCCTCGAGGCGTCGCTCGGCGAACGCGTCACGGTACGACTCAAGAGTGGCGACGAGTACGTCGGCGATCTCGCCGGCTACGATCAGCACATGAACCTGGTGCTCGAGGACGTGACGATTCCGGACGGAGGAGTCGACGAAGAGGCGCCGGCCGAAGACACAACCATTATACGCGGCGACAACGTCGTTTCGATCACTCCATGACTGGCGCAGGAACCCCAAGCCAAGGAAAGAAGAACAAGACGACGCACGTCAAGTGTCGTCGCTGCGGTGAGAAATCCTACCACGTGAACAAGAAGGAGTGCTCGTCGTGTGGCTTCGGCAAGTCCGCCAAGCGGCGCGATTACGAGTGGCAGTCGAAGACCGGCGACAACTGATTCCTGACAGCCGATCGCTGTTCTCTCGGTTCTGCCGTTTCACCGTTCTCTCGCCCGGTTCGGACCGCGGAGCAGTGGCGCCGTCGTGCGAGCGCCGTCTCGCTGTCCGCCGTTCGTGATGGCTTCGAGACGCCGTGCTCGCGATCGCGTCCCACCGTCGTGTGCGATTGTCCCGTGATGGATAGCCCTTAGTTCCGGGCCGCGAACACTCGCGTATGGAGACGACAGACGCCTTCGTCGGCCTCGAGTGTGTCGACTGCGGGGCCGAGTTCGACGCCGCCGCGGAGACCCACCGGTGTCCGGACTGCGGCGGGATCCTCGATCCGAGCTACGACTACGACGCGATCGACCTCGACCGCGGGATGCTCGAGTCGCGGCCGTTCGACTCGATGTGGCGCTACGAGGAACTGCTGCCGTTCGCCCGCGAGTCGGCCGTGACGATGGCCGAGGGCGCGACGCCGCTGGTCGACTGCCCGAACCTGGCCGACGAACTCGGCGTCGAGCGCGTCCTGATCAAAGACGAAGGGCGGAACCCGACGGGGACGTTCAAGGACCGCGGCCAGGCGGTCGCCGTGACGGCCGCGACTCAGCACGGCGCGGACGATATCGCGCTCGCCTCCGCGGGCAACGCCGGCCAGGCGGCCGCTGCGTACGCGGGCCGGGCGGGGCTGGACTCGCACGTCTACTTGCCCTCGCGGTCCGGCTTCACGAACAAGGCGATGGTCAACGTCCACGGCGGGGACATGAACGTCGTCGGCGGCCGCATCGACGACGCCGGCGCGGCCTACGAGGAGGGCATCGAGGAGCACGACGACTGGTACCCCGTCCAGACGTTCGTCACGCCCTACCGCCACGAGGGCAAGAAGACGATGTTCTACGAGATCGTCGAGCAGCTCGACTGGGAGGTCCCCGACGCGATCTGTTATCCCACCGGCGGCGGGGTCGGTCTCGTCGGACTGTACAAGGCCGCGACCGAGTTCCGCGACCTCGGGCTGACCGACGAGCTACCCGGGCTGTATGCGGCCCAGGCGTCGGGCTGTGCCCCCATCGTCGAGGCCTACGAGGAGGGTCGAGACGAACACGAGCCCGTCGAACACCCCGACACAATCTGCGGCGGGCTCGAGATCCCCGACCCCGGCGCGAGCCCGTGGATCCTCGACGCGATCCGCGAGACCGACGGCGGCGCGGTCGCGACCGACGACCCGGACATTCTCGACGCGGCGGTGCAGGTCGCCCAGCACGAGGGCCTCGAGATGGTCCCGAGCGCGGCCGCGGCGGCCAGCGGTGCGTGGGCGCTCGCCGAGCGCGGCGAGTTCGACGGCGACGAGACGATCGTCGTTCTCAACACGGGATCGGGGAACAAGGAAGCGGACGTGGTGCGCAGCCACCTGATGGGCCAAGGCATCTAATCGCCGACAGTACCGGGTAATACCGCCGGATATAGCCGGCCTAAAACGCTAGCGGGCGGGGTGGGTGCTCGTGACGGCTGAACCGTTTCACCGACAAGGTCTTGACTGCGAGACGAGTAGAACGAACGAGTACCAATGTGTGAACATTCACCAGAGTGTTCGAACGGGGCCACGTGCCAGCTCGTCCTCGAGAACGGTCAGACCGGGCTCGAGACCGCCGAGTACTACTGCAAGGCCCACCTCGTCCTGCGGATCTGGGAGCTCGAGGACGATAGCTCGATGCGAGCCGTGAGCGCCGAACAGCTCTGAGCTCCCCTGCGGGCGCGCCGGCGTCGCCGACCCGCGCCGCTGCGGGCGGCAAGTCGCGCATCCGTCGGCGGCGCGACGCCGACCCGACCTTGGGTCGACTCGGCCGCGCCTGGCCGCGTTCCCCGTTCGGGGGTGAGGGGGCGAGACGGGACCGAGACCGACCCCGGCCGTGCGATCCGGCGCTTCCGGTCTCAGCGTCCGCGAGCCCTCGCGGATCGGAGCGCCGGGATCGACGGCCGCTCCCGAGACGGAGACGGGGCCGTTCCGTAGCGTTTTTGCTGGTTGTCGGGAAACGACGCGGTATGACTACCCCTTGGGACGACTGGAATCATATTCTGAAGATCGATCCGGACAAGGACTTACCGGAGGGCGTGACCTACGGCGATCTCTGTGCGACCGGCACCGACGCAATCGAAATCGGCGGTACCATGGGTATCACCGAGGAGAACATGAGCGCCGTCATTCAGGCCTGCGCCGAACACGACGTCCCCCTCTATCAGGAACCCTCGAACCCCGAGGTCGTTCTCGAGGACGACGCGCTCGACGGCTACCTCATCCCGACGGTGTTCAACGCCGGCTCGCCGTTCTGGATCACCGAGGCTCACAAGGAGTGGGTCCGGATCGAGGGCGAACTCGACTGGGACCGGACGACGACCGAGGCCTACATCGTCATGAATCCGGAGGCCGACGTGGCGGAACTGACCGAGGCCAACTGCGACCTCGACGCCGACGACGTCGGCGCCTACGCGACCGTCGCCGAGCACATGTTCGGCCAGGAGATCATCTACGTCGAGTACTCCGGCACGCTCGGCGACGAGGACGTCGTCGAAGCCGCGGCCGACGCCACGGACGAGTCGACGCTGTTCTACGGTGGCGGGATCCACGACTACGATTCCGCGTATTCGATGGCCCAGTACGCCGACGTCATCGTCGTCGGCGACCTCGCCCACGACGAAGGCATCGAAGCGGTCCGCGAGACCGTCGACGCGGCAAACGACGCGTAATCCGAACCCGCACGCCGCAGTACCGTACCCTCGCCACGGCAGTCCGGCCGACGACTGGCGGCCGACGGCCGGTGCCGTTCCGATCGGAACCGCTGACTGCCGCTGTAACTGGTGATCAAACTTCGATTTCCGAATCCGACGCCTTCTGCCGGTATCACGAGTTCCGCGCAGCCGAGGGCATCGCGCTCGAGGTGCGGCGCGGCCAGGCGCGGTTGATCGAAGCCCGATCGTCGATGCGGAGCCGGCCCCGTCTCGGAGTCGAGGAGGGGTCTACTCGGCGACGAGGTCCTGCAACCGCGGGAGCGCCTCGGTTACGTCCTCGCGGTAGACGATGTCGGCGACGTCGTCGCACGGCGTTTCCTCGAGGTTGATGATCCCCACGGTCGCGTCCGTCGACGCGGCGACCCGCGGGAGCGAGGCGGCGGGTTCGACGACCAGCGAGGAGCCGATCGCGAGGAACGCGTCGCTCTCGCGGGCGAGCGAGCGGGCGCGCTGGAGGACGGCCCGAGGCAGCTGCTCGCCGAAAAGGACGACGTCGGGCTTGAAGACGCCGCCGCACTCGCAGGTCGGCGGGAGCGCGCCGTCGGCCGCGCGCTCGAAGATCGGATCGGCGGTCCGGCGCTTCCCGCAGTCGGTACACCGGACCCGCTGGGCGTTGCCGTGGAGTTCGAGGAGAGCGGTGTCGGTCCCGTTCGTTCTTCCGTCCCCGTCACCGTCCTCGACGGCGGATTCGGCACCGTCGTGGACCTCTTCGGTGCGCCTCGACTCGTCGCGAACCGCTTCGGCCGCTCGGCCGTGCAAGCCGTCCGTATTCTGCGTGAGAATCGCCTCGAGATCGCCGTCCAGTCCCATCTCCGCGAGGGCGCGGTGGGCCGCGTTGGGCTCGTAATCGTCGCCGAACATCTCCCGCTGGAGGTCGACGCGGTCGTCCCAGAAGCCCTCGGGATCGCTGCGGAACCGGCCGTAGGTAAACTGCCCTTCGTCGAATTTCTCCCAGACGCCGTCGTCGTCGCGGAAGGTCGGCACGCCGGAGGGTGCCGAGATGCCCGCCCCGGTGAACGCGACGACCGTCTCTGCGGTCCGCACCTCGTCGGCGAGTCGCTCGAGGTCGTCCATATCGGGACCTCGCGGACGAGCGGTAAAAGCGGGACGGATGGGAACCGGCGGTCGGACGGGGATGGCGCGGCCACGACCGATTCGATCGCCGGGAGGCATCGAGGGCGACGCGGGCAGTCGTCGCCGCTGACGCCTGCATGCCGCTATCGCGTCGCGGACGCGTAGGCGGCGGCCAGTTTCGATTCGATCCGCTGGAGGTGCTCGCTCACGGTTGCCGTCGCCAGGTCCAGGCGCGCGGCGAGTTCCCGGTGGGTCGTCTCGCGGGGCACCTCGTAGTACCCCTCGCTGAGCGCGAACTCGAACAGGTCCCGCTGGCGATCGGTCAGGCCAGGCGAGAACTGTTCCGCGCCGGGTTCGTACTCGCCCAGCTGTCGAAGCTCGAGGTCGATCCCGTCGGGAAGCGCCGCGGCCGCGCGCTGGATCGAGCGGCTGGTTCCGAACGCGGTCATCTCGAGCCCGCGGGCCTGCTCGGTGTCGACGTAGGTCATCGGCCAATCGAGGACGATCTCGTGCTCGCGGAGGATCGACAGCAGGTCGTCGATGGGATCAACGATTCGACACTGCACGTAGGCAACGCCGTGCCCGTCCTCGCCGGCGACGTCGTACTCGATCGCCTCGACGCAGTCGGCGAGCAGTTCGCGGGCGCGGTCGAGGTCGCCGCGGAGTTCGACCAGCTCGACGTACCGGTCCTCGCGGATCGGATTCAGGTATCGGATCGACGCGATCGAGACCGCGTCGCTGCGGGCGAAGCGCTCGTCGAGGCTGTTGATGCGGCCGTCGGACCACGACAGGACGATCGTCGCGTATCTCACGGCCGGCCACCCGCAACGCGGTTGCGTTCGAAATCGGCCGCCTGGTGCTCGCGGTACGGAACCCCTTCGTTCGAGCGATCGGCCGGATGCATACCGGCCGCTATCGGCCGGATACTTAAATACGCCTAGGATGATCGGCTATACACGGAGGCGGCTGGAGGACGTTCAGTCGAGTACAAATGAGCAGCGACACGCCTTCGATCACCGACACCTATCCGCCAGGTCCGGACGGACTGCCGTTGCTGGGCAATCAGGTCGCCTTCCTGCGCGATCCGTACGGCTTCATGACCCGTACGGCCCGCGAGTACGGCGACATCGCCTCCTGGAAGGACCCCGGCGGCCGGGTCTATCAGCTCAATCACCCCGAGTACATCGAGCACGTGCTCGTCCAGAACAACGAGAACTACGTCAAGGGCGATCGGTTCCAGAACGTCCTCGGTCCGATTACGGGCAACGGCATCCTGAACAGCGAGGGCGCGGTCTGGCGGCGCAACCGACACCTGATCCAACCCGCGTTCCACCCCGATCGGATCCGTGAGTACGCGACGATGATGACCGAGTTCACCGAGGACGCCCTCCAGTCGTGGGACGACGGGCAGACGCGGCTCGTCCACGAGGACATGATGGAAGTGACGCTGAAGATCGTCGCCCGGGCGCTGTTCGGCGCCGACGTCGACGACGAGGTCGATACCGTCGGCTCGGCCCTCGAGCGGTTCATGGAGGCGTCGGAGAGCTTGACGCACTACGTCTTACCCCCGAACGTGCCGACGCCCGCCAGGCGTCGGATCCGGCGCGCTCGCGAGGACCTAGACGAGGTCGTCTACCGACTCATCGAGGAACGCCGGGCCGAGCCCACGGACCACGACGTCATCTCCAAACTGCTCGAGGTGACCGACGAGGACGGCAACGCGATGTCGACGGAGCAGATCCGGGACGAGGTCGTGACGCTGTTGCTCGCCGGGCACGAGACGACGGCCCTGTCGCTGACGCTCACTGCATATCTCCTCGCGAAGAACCCGCAGGTCGAACGGCAACTCGTCGCGGAACTCGACGACGTTCTCGACGGGCGGACGCCGACGATGGACGACCTCTCGGAACTCACCTACACCGAGCAGGTCGTCAAGGAGTCGATGCGGCTGTACCCGCCGGTCCCGGGCATCGTCCGCGAGCCCGTCAAGCCAGACGTCATCGACGGCCACGAGATCGAACCCGGCTCGACGGTCCGGATGCACCAGTGGGTCGTCCACCGGGACCCCCGATGGTACGACGACCCGCTCGCGTTCCGGCCGGACCGGTGGACCGACGAGCTGGAGTCGGAGCTCCCGAAACTGGCGTACTTCCCGTTCGCCGCGGGGCCGCGGCGCTGTATCGGCGACCGGTTCGCGATGCTCGAGGCCAGGCTCATCCTCGCGACGATCTATCAGGAGTACCACCTCGAACTCGTCCCCGGGACGGACCTCGATCTGATGGCGACGATCACGGCCCGTCCGAAACACGAGATTCCGATGACCGTCCGCGAGCGGTAACGCGGACCGATGCGATTCCGGTCGCGTCGACGCGGGCGCGAACGATTGCGCTTAAGTTGCGCCTACGTGAATCGAGGGGTATGCAGGACAGAACCTACACTGCCGACGCCGAGCCTGGCGACGACGTGACCGTCGCCGGATGGGTCCACGAGATCCGCGACCTCGGCGGGATCGCCTTCCTGATTCTCCGAGACACCGCCGGGAAGATCCAGATCAAGTTCGAGAAAGACGAGATGGACGACGACTTAGTCGAGACCGGACTCGACGTCTCCCGCGAGAGCGTCGTCAAAGTCTCCGGCGCAGTCGAGGAGGAGCCGCGCGCGCCGACGGGCGTCGAGGTCACGCCCGAGTCCGTGGAGGTCGTCGCGCCCGCCGACCCCGAACTGCCGCTGGACCCCTCGGGGAAGGTCGACGCCGACCTCTCGACGCGTCTGGATAACCGCACCCTCGACCTCCGGAAGGAGGACGTCCAGACGGTCTTCGAGATCCGATCCGAGATCCTGCGCGCGGTCCGCGACCGGTTCCGCGAGTTCGACTGTACCGAGATCAACACGCCGAAGATCGTCGCCACCGGGACCGAGGGCGGCACCGAACTCTTCCCGATCACCTACTTCGGCGAGGAGGCCTTCATGAACCAGTCGCCCCAGCTGTTCAAGCAGCTGATCGCCGGCTCGAACGTCGAGCGCGTCTTCGAGATCGGCCCGATCTTCCGCGCCGAGGAGCACAACACGCCCCGCCACCTCAACGAGGCGACCTCGATCGACTTCGAGGGCGCGTTCTGCGACCACCAGGACGCCATGGACGTCGCCGAGGGCATCGTCAAGGCCAGCTACGAAGCGGTCCAGGAGAACTTCGGCGACGAACTCGAGGCACTCGACCTCGCCGAGGAGTTCGAGGTTCCCGAGGGCGACTTCCCCCGCATCAGCTACGAGGAGGCCATCGAGCGCATCAACGCCACGGGCGAACTCGACGAGCAACTCGTCTGGGGCGACGACCTCTCGACGCCGGCCGAGGAAGCCCTCGGTCAGGACGTCGGCGGCCACTACTTCATCACCGACTGGCCCAGCGAGATCAAGCCGTTCTACATCAAGGACCACGACGACGACCCCGAACTGTCGACCGGCTTCGACCTGATGCACCCGCGCATGGAATTGGTCTCGGGCGGCCAGCGCGAACACCGCCACGAGAAGCTCATCGAGGGCTTCGAACAGCAGGGCCTCGATCCCGACCAGTTCGAGTACTACACGAAGATGTTCAAGTACGGCATGCCGCCCCACGCCGGCTTCGGTCTCGGCGGCGAGCGCCTGATCATGACCATCCTGGGACTCGAGAACATCCGCGAGGCAGTTCTCTTCCCGCGAGATCGTCAGAGACTGAGCCCATAGGGCGAAGTCTCTGAGAGCTAGCAAGTCGTTGCGAGCGCTAGCGAGCAACGTCTTGCGAGATCGCCAGCGTTTGTCGCCGTAGGCGACAAACCTGGGAGCCAGTAAGACGACCGAAAGGAGTCTTACGGGATCGTCAACGTCTGAGCCCATAGGCGAAGACGGTGAGAACAAGCGGAAACTGCGAGCGTGGGCGAAGTGTGTTTCCGCGTGATCGTCAGCGGTTGTCGCCGTCGGCGCCTGGCGGCCGCGAGCGGAGCGACGCGGCCTCGCTCGCGAATTCTTCTCGCCGTTCACGGCAACGAGTATCGGCACCTGCTGCTAGATCTGTGACCTGCGGCCGACCCGTCGCTCTCGGTCGCCGCTACCAGTTCCACCAGCCGCCGTCATCGTCGTCGCCGTCGTCGCCGCCGTCTCCGTCGCAGGATCCGTCGTTGATGGCGTCGGCGAGGTCGCTGCCAACGGCGGCGTCACCCAGGAAGTCCAGGTGACTGGAGACGCTGTCCGTCACGTCGACGTCCGTGTAATTCGCGGCCGGATCACAGCCCGCGCCCTCGTTGCCGAGCGCAGTGTCGCCCAAGCTGCCGTAGGCGGACCCGACCGTCGAGTCGTTCTCCGAGTGATAGTTGCGGACCTCGCAGGCGTTGTCGAGCCCCGGATTCCACGGATCGCCACAGACCGCCGACCCGTCGGCAGCCGCGCCCAACGGCGCGACGGTCTCGATCTGATAGCCCGAACTCAGTTTCGTCGCGGTCCACAGGACGCACCGCCCGCCCAGGGAGTGACCGACCAGGCGAACGTTTCCGCCGCCGTCGTCGTAGAAGTCCTCGACGAGGCCGGCGGCGACTTCGCCGACGTCCTCGGTGTCCGACTCCGCGTCGAGGTAATTGAAGTTCGTTGCGGGCCACTCGAGCGCGACGGTCTCGTCCGGGGAGTAGCCGCCGGACTCGAGGGAACTCTCGACGTCTGAGGCCTGACTCGAGACGGACGAGTCGCCGAACCAGCCGTGAATGAACACGAGCAGTTCGTCCGTCACCGGCAGGCTCCCGTCGGCGCTCCAGCCGAACACTCCCTCATCGATCTCGATGACCTCGGGGCCGAGCAGCTGTGCGGACGCCGAGCCGGCCGTAGCGGCCAGGCCGGTCCCGGCCGCGAGCGTCGTGCCGGCGGCCGTCAAGAGGGTACGGCGGTCGGTCGTCGACTCGTTCGAACGCGGTTCGTCGTGGGGCGTGTCGGTTCCTGTCATGACCCGTGCTGCGATTGGATAGATCACGCATTGGACTTTCTTTCTCTATATCGAGCTTATTCAAGTACCGACCTTCAAAACGGAATTAATCTAGAACACGTTCACACGAACCGATACGAACGGGAGCTGCGGCGGTGGGCAGTACTGCCGATCACCTCGACACGGTGGCACACGGAATCTTCAACGTTATATCCGTCCAGCCGAAAGCGGGGCCGTAATGCGTGAGGAGGCGACGGCGTTCGTACCCGGACACATCACGGGCTTTTTCAGCGCACATCCAGCCGACGATCCGACGAAAGCCGGCTCCCGCGGGGCGGGGCTGACGCTCACCGACGGGGTCGAGGTAACGGTCGAACCGGCCGACGGCGAGGATTCGACCGTCGCGCTCGACGGGACGGAGATCGACGTCGATCCGGTGACGACCGTCCTCGAGACGCTCGACGCGACCGCCCGCGTCGAGGCCGACTCCGATCTCCCCCTGGGGGCCGGCTTCGGCGTCTCGGGCGCGCTGGCGCTCGGCACCGCGCTCGCGGCGAACCGCGTGTTCGAGTGCAAACTCTCGGTGAACGAACTCGTGACGATCGCCCACGGCGCGGAAGTGCAAGCCGGAACGGGACTCGGCGACGTGGTCGCGCAAGCTCACGGCGGCGTCCCGATCCGCCTCGAGCCGGGGAGCCCGCAGGAAAACGAACTCGACGCGATCCCGTCGCGGGCGCGCGTCGAGTACGTCTCTTTCGGCGAACTCTCGACGGCCGACGTGCTCTCGGGCGACACCGACCAGTTGACCGCCGCCGGCCGAGAGGCGCTCTCGCGGGTCGTCGAAGAGCCGACGCTGCTCTCTTTCATGTACGCCTCGCGGCTGTTCGCGCGCGACGCCGGCCTGTTGACCGACCGGGTCACCGAAACGATTGCCGACGTCTCCGCGGCCGACGGCCAGGCGTCGATGGCGATGCTCGGCGAGACCGTCTTCGCGCTCGGGACGGGGCTGTCCGACGCGGGTTACGAGCCGTCGGTCTGTGCGACGCATCCGGCGGGCGCCGTCCTCAAGTGATTAAGTACCCCGTTCTTCTATCAGCCCCAAGAGGAATCACGGCCGCGAAGCGCCGACTGGCACCGGATCGGGTTATACTCGGGGCCGGTCCCCCGGATCCAATCCCGAGCGACGGAAATCGCCGTTTATCGTTCGAAAGTGAATGGGCCGTCTAAGAGGCTCTATGAGAGTATTTCCGTCGATAGGGAACCGGGGTTATTCCCGGTGAGTTGCCGGTCTCGACCGGCCAACACCGACGCGAAACCATAGAATCCCTATATAACAAATCCTATACTGGTAGCCAGAACTTTATTATGATGCGTTCAAGTTATCCGGTCAGGTTTGGCAATGGCTTCACTGACTGACATTCACCGAAATCTGTTTCAGTTGTACGAACACTACGTCGGGGAACCCGACTCGAGCAAAGACGTCTACGGTTACTGGCTGTTTATCGTCGGCTACATCATCGGCGCGGCGGGCGTGGCGACCTTCGTCGTCGGATATGCGGGCGAGGGCAACTCCTACGCCCTGATCCGGATCTCGGGAATTACGGCGGCGACGGGGCTCGCGCTCTGTCTGTTCGGCATCGTCTTGATGTTGCCGGTCCGAAAACGGGGGATTCAGGCCAGTTTCGTCGGCTTGCTAATCTCGCTGGGGGGCGTCGGCTTCTTCGGGTGGGCGTATCCGTACAACTGGCGCGAACTCGGCGTTGACTACAGCGTCGAGGTTATCTCGGTCTACACGTTCGGAATCGGAATCATCGCGGGCGTGACGGCGCTCGTCCCGATCCTCACCGGTCGAAAGGGGATGTTCGTCGAGGAGGAAGGGACGTCAGAAGATCCGGCGATTCTCACGGGCGACGCAATGGAGAGCGCACAGTTCGCCGTCTTCCGCGACGAGAACGGCGACTGGAAGTGGCACGTCCTCCACCTCGAAGCACTGGCACAGAGCAACGAGAGCGCCGTCACCCGACCGGATGCGACGGAGGGTATCGAGCGCGTCAAGTCCCAAATCAGCTCCGCGGGCCTGATGGAGTTGACGACCTCGGCGTTCCGACTCTACGAGGACCGCGACGGCACGTGGCAGTGGACGCTGGCCCGCGACGACGGCAGCATCGTCGGCGCTTGCGCCGGCGAGTTCGAAGAGCGCGACGGCGCCGAGGAGTCCGTGAGCTTCCTGAAGGACCGGGGCCCGGACGCCGACGTGATCGAGATCGAAGGTGCGGCGTTCACCTACGAAGAACGGCGCGATCAGTGGTACTGGCAGCTAGTCGACGACGACCGCATGCCGTTGGCGTCGAGCGAGCAAGGACACTCGACTCAGGAACGCGCCGAAGAAGCGGCCCGAACCTTCGCCGAGCGGTTCGACCAGGCGCGGGTGCTCGACATCGAGCACATCGGCATGGAACTGTGCGAGCGGGCCGACGGCTGGACCTGGCGATTCGTCGACGCCGACGACCGGGTCATCTCGACCAGTACCGACACCTTCGACGCGCGGCGCGACGCCGAAGCGGCCGCCGAAGCGTTGCTGCCGGCACTGGAGTCGGCGTCGGTCACCGTGGCCGGCGAACCCACGTACGAACTCTACGAGTCCGGCGAGGAGTGGCGCTACCGGCTCGTCGACGAGGCCGAACACGTCGTCGCGCGCGGGCCCGAAGGGACCGACGACCGCGAGCGTTCGGAGCGGTGGACCGAGCAGTTCGGCGAGAACGCCGTCGAGGCCGACGTCGTCGAGATCGAAGACGCCGAATACGAGGTCTATCCGGCCGAGAGCGCGAGCGCGGGCAGTTCCGCGTCCACGCCGGACGACGACCGCGACCTCCCTGCGACGATCGATGCGCCCGAACCGGCGGCTGACGGCGGGACGGCCGTCGACTCGGCCGGCGACGAGGAGCAGAGCCCGTGGCACTGGCGCCTGGTCACCGACGACCGCGAGGTCGTCGCCGCGAGCACGGAACCCCACGCCGACGCCGAGTCAGCCACGGCCGCGATCGAGCGCGTCCGCCAACAGGCCAGCGAGGCCGATCTCATCGAGTTCGAGAACGCGGCGTTCCAGGTCTACGAGGCCGACTCCGGCGAGTGGCGCTGGCGGCTCATCGACGAGGACGGCAACGTCTTGGCCGACTCCGGCGAGGAACACACCTCCCGGAACGAGGCCGCCGAGGCGATGATGACGCTGAAAGAGCAGGCTCCCGACGCCGAACTGCTCGAGATCGAGACCGCGGCGTTCGAACTCTTCGTCAACGAGGACGACGAGTGGGGCTGGCGGCTCATCGACGAAGCCGGCCAGCTCGTCGCCGAAGACCCCGCGACCCACCCGACCCGCGGGGCCGCTCGCCAGGCGATGAACCGCCTGCTCGAGCACCTCGATTCGGACGTGCGGACGATGGACCAGGCGATCTTCCAGACGTACGCGACCGAGGACTGGCACTGGCGGTTCGTCATGCCGTCGGGCGAGACCGTGGCCGTCGACGGCCAGGCGTCCCCGACTCGCGACGAACTGGTCGACGGTCTCGACGACGTGCGCGATGTCGCCGCGGCGGCGCAACGTTACGCGATCGGGGACGTCTCCGTGCAGCTGTACGGAACCGACGAGTGGCGGTTCCGGTTGCTCGACCGCGACCGCGAGGAGATCGCCGATTCGAACCGCACCTACGACCGCCGCGAGGCGGTGATGGCCGCGGTCGACGAGCTGCAGGCCTACGCGACCGACGCGCCGATCTTCGCGATCGAGGACGCCGCGATCCGCCTGCACAGTACCGATGAGGACGACTGGTCGTGGGACCTCGTCGACCACGAGCGCGAGGTGTTCGCGGCCGGCGTCGATGCCACCGGGACCAAGGCCGGACTGTTCGACGAGATCGAGCAGGTCCGTCAGCTTGCGCCGATGGCCGGCCGGGTCGACTTCGACGTCGCCTCCTTCGAACTGGTCGCCGACGAGGACGACCGCTGGCAGTGGCGGCTCATCGACGAGGACGGTCGGACCGTCGCGACCGGTTCCGAGACCCACGAGACGGCCGACGACGCGCGTGCGGCCCTCGAGGACGTCCGCGAACTGATCGAGTCGGCGAGCATCCTCGAGATCGACAGCGTCTCGTTCGAACTCCACACCGCCGAGGAAGGCTGGGTCTGGCAGCTGATCGACGAGTACGGCGCGACGATGGCCGAGAGCACCCAGACCTACGAGACCCGGACCGCCGCCCGCGAGGCGATGAACGACGTGAAGGCCCACGCGCCCGACGGCTGGATCACCTTCACGGAGTGACCGCACCGACGCCGCGACCCGCTCGCTGACCGCCGTTCGTTTTCATCGATTTCGCCCGACTGACCCGGCCGTGTTCGATCTTTTTGACCCGCGAGGGACACGTTCGACGTATGAAATCGATGGGCGTCCGACTGGAATACGCGCCGGGAGCGATTCCGCCGCTCCACGAGGGGATCTGCAACTCGCCCGACATCGACCGCGAGGTTATCGTCGGCGGCCAGGCGGTCGACGGCGTGGAGACGATCACGTCGTTCGTCGACGGCGAGCCGGCGGCCTACGAATCGCTGCTGGCAGGACTGGAGACCGTCCGCGAGTACGACATCACGCCGGCCGACGACGGATTCTTCCTGTACCTCCGGCGCGACCTCGGTTCAGAGGGCGCGTCGCTGCTGGACGCGCTCGCACGGGAGACGGTCGTGGTCGTGCCGCCGATCGAGGTCCGGTCCGATCGAACGATTCGACTGACCGTCGTCGGGCACCCGTCCGCCCTCACCGACGTGATGGACGAGGTGCCCGACGGCATTCGACTCGACGTGCAGTGGGTTAGTCAGGACGTGACGGTCTCGGAGTCACCGCTCTCCGATCGCCAGAGAGCGGCCCTCCGGGCCGCGCGGGACGTCGGATTCTACGAAATCCCGCGCGAGGCCGGGATCGAGGCGGTCGCCGACGAACTCGGGTGTGCCGTCTCGACGGCGTCGGAACTCGTCCGTCGCGGCGAGGCGAACGCGGTCCGACGGACCCTCGAGGACGGCCCGTAGGCAGCCGATCAAGCCGCGTCCCGTTTCGTACAGACCGCCGTGTACGCGGACCCGGCGAGATAGGTGTCGACGATCTCGCACTCGTCGAAGACGGCGGCGAGCGACCCCGCGACGTCGCCGTCGGGGTTCCAGTTCGCGTACCAGCGGAAGAACCGCCACAGGAGGGGGTTCAGAATTCGAGCGGGGCCGCTCGGAATCGTCCGGAGGGCGAGGACGACGAACCGACCCCCCGGTGCGAGCGATCGGTAGACGGTCTCGGTCGCCCGGCGAATGTCGGGCATGCACGAGAGCGAGAGCGTCGCGAGCGCCGCGTCGAACGGCTCGTCGAAATCGGCCGTCGTCGCGTCGGCCAGGCGCACCTCGATGTTCTCCCAGCCGCGGGGTTCGATCCGGTCCCGCGCGTTCGCGACCATTCCCGGGCTGTAGTCGACGGCGACGAGTTCCCCACCCGCGCCGATCTCGTTGCGAACCCGCTCGAAGTTGACTCCGGGACCGGGGCCGATCTCGAGCACGCGATCGCCTGGCTCGAGGCGCAGGTGGTCGATCGCCGCTTCGCGCGCGGGTTCGAAGTCTCGCTCGCTGAGCCCGTAGTAGTCGCTCCATCGGTCCCAGACCGCGCGGCTCCGCTCGAGGTGCGCCCGGTAGCGGTCGTCCGAGTCGCGGCTCCCGTCGGGGCGGTCCGGATTTCGACCCGTCTCCATACTCCCACTTGGCGCGGCGCGAGCGTGTACGTTTCCGCGAAACCTATCGGGCGTTTACGTGCTCCCGCGTCGCGTCCCGTGAGACCGGATCGATCGGACCGACGAGGACGCGAGACGGAACCGATTTCGGTCGACGCGCGTCAGGTCGCTCGCCGTCGACCGACGGTCCCGTACGACGAGCTATCGGGCCGTTTTTTAGCGATCCAGTCCAGTGATCGATCGTGACCGACTACGACACCGTCTCCGCCGACGTCGAGAGCGAGGAGGAGATCCCGGAGGATCACCCCCGCTATCAGGATCTGCTCACTCGCCACCGGATCGAGGAGGGCGTCGAGAAGGGGATCACGCACCTGCAGGGGATGCACGCCGAGGGGCGGGGCAGCGCGTTCGACTACCTGCTGGGCGAGGAGACCATCCCGAGCGCCGACGCTGCCGAGCGGGCCGCCGCGGCCCACCTCCTGCTCGCCGACCACCCCGTGCTCTCGATCAACGGCAACGTCGCGGCCCTGGTCCCCGGCGAGATGGCCGCCCTCGCCGACGTCACGGGTGCCGACCTCGAAGTCAACCTCTTCAATCGGACGCCCGAGCGCATCGAGGCCATCGCCGACCACCTCCGCGAGCACGACGCCACGGATGTCAAAGGACTCGAGGCCGACGCCCGCATACCGAATCTGGACCACCAGCGCGCGAAGGTCGACGCCGACGGGATCTACGACGCCGACGTCGTGCTCGTCCCCCTCGAGGACGGCGACCGCGCCGAGGCCCTAGACGAGATGGGCAAAACCGAGATCGTGATCGACCTCAACCCGCTGTCGCGCTCGCCCCAGGTCGCCGACGTCCCGATCGTCGACAACATCATCCGTGCAGTGCCGAACATCACCGCCCACGCGCGGGATCTGGCGGACGCCGACGAGGACACACTCCGCGAGATCGTCGCGGACTTCGATCGCCAGGCGGCCCTCGAGGAGGCCGAGGAACGGATTCGATCGGGCGACCTGTAATCCACTTCGTCACCAGTTCGATCCGGCCGCTTCTCAGAGCTTCCCCGTGATCGTCGGCGAGACGGAATCGCGCCCGTCCTCGCGCTCGATGATTTTCGGTTTGCTGACGCCGTCGCCGTCTACGAACGGGAGTTTCGATCGAATCGCCGCGACATGCTCCTCGACGCGGTAGTACGACAGCCAGAGGTGTTCGCTCGCGCGGCGGGCGAGCGAGTGATCGATCTCGTACTCGATGCCCGGACCGGCGGCGAGTTCCGATCCGTCTCCGTCGCCGTCGACCAGCCATCGGCGGGCCAGCGCGACCCCTCTCTCGGCGTCGTAGCCGCGGGCGACGTAGTGTTTGTAGGGGTGGCGGATCCACGAGTACTCCCAGTGAGCGTAGACGTCGACGCCCGTCTCGTTCCGGAGGTCGTGGACCACGATGTGCAACTGTTCGTCGGCGAGGAGCGACGGCCGCCACACCCACGACCCCTCGGACGTGTTGCCGTCCATCCGCACTTTGAGCGCGGCAATCGGGTTGCGCGAGAAGCCGAGTGCCGCCAGAACGGCCTCGATCGTCGCCTCCGAGCAGCGGGCCGTGAGCACGTACTCGTCGGCGGTCGTGTGGCTGACCGCGTAGCCGCCGAAGGTCCCCCGCAGGAGGAAGTGCAACTGCGGGAGGAGGCTCCGCCGCAGCGCGTTGATGAAATCCGCTCCGTACCCCATGATCGGCGGGGATAGGACGACATGCGGAATGAGCCTTCGGCAGGCATTCGTCAGCGGCTGCCGGTCGCCGGCGTCGCTACTCGCAGCCGGCCACCGCGTGTTCCTCGCTCCGGGAACTGTTCGGATCCCAACCGTTAATCGCCAGCGGGTCGAACCGTCGACCGATGCCATCGCTCGAACCTCCCTGTCTGCGATCGGACCAGGCGGCCCGCGGCGCGGCGACGGGCGCGAAACTCGGCGGTCGGGTCGGCGGCGTCGCCGGACCGGCCGGCGGTGCCGTCGGGGCCGGCGTCGGCGCGGCGACGGGGTACCTGGCCGGCACGGCCCGCGATCGAGTCGAGACCGTCCTGAAGCCGCTGTGAGACCGTCCGGTATACTACCGTCGTTCAAGAAAGCATAAATCCGTCCGCTGATTCGAATCAGACAGCAATGGACACCTACGACCTGATCACCCGGAACGCCGAGGAGGTCGTGACCGACGAGGAGGTGCGCGACCTCGCCGCCGCTCCCGACGGCAAGCGCGCCTACGTTGGCTACGAGCCCTCCGGCGTGCTCCATCTCGGGCACCTGCTGACGGCGAACAAACTCATTGACCTCCAGGAGGCGGGCATGGAGGTCGTCGTCCTGCTGGCAGACGTCCACGCCTACCTCAACGGGAAGGGGACCTTCGAGGAGATCCGCGAGACCGCCGAGCAGATGAAGGCCCAGTTCCTCGCCTACGGCCTCGACGAGGACAACGCCGAGTTCGTCTACGGCTCGGAGTTCCAGCTCGACGAGGACTATATGCTCGACCTCCACCACCTGGAGCTCGAGACGACGATGAACCGCGCCCAGCGCGCGATGGCCGAACTGCAGGGCGACCAGACGGCCAAGGTGAGCCACCTGGTCTACCCGCTGATGCAGACCTTAGACATCGAGTACCTCGACCTCGACCTGGCGGTCGGCGGGTTAGACCAGCGGAAGGTCCACATGCTCGCCCGCGAGAAGCTGCCCGAAGTCGACTACGAGGTCCGACCCGCGCTCCATACGCCCATCGTCGCTGACCTGACCAGCGGCGAGGGGAAGATGTCCTCGAGCGAGGGCGTCACCATCTCGATGGAAGACTCGACGGAGGACCTCGAAGAGAAGGTCAACTCGGCGTTCTGTCCGCCGACTCGGAACCCCGAGGACGACCTCGAGAATCCCGTCCTCGAACTGTTCGAGTACCACGTCTTCCCGCGGTTCGACGAGATCGTCGTCGAGCGGCCCGAGAAGTACGGCGGCGACCTCACCTACGAGGAGTACGATGCCCTCGCCGCTGATCTCGAGTCCGGCGAGCTTCACCCCGCAGACGCCAAGAGCACGCTCGCGACCTACCTCGACGACCTGATCGCACCGGGTCGCGAGAAGCTCCGCGAACTGCGATCCTAAACTCGGCAGTTCTTCCGGTTTCGGTTTCAATTCCAGTTCCGGTTCGGAACCGTCGGTTCTCCGTTCGACGGACCGCCACTCCGTACGGACCGAGCGGGCAGCGTCCACACGAAAAGAATCGACCGGCCGTCAGAACTCGACCGCGCCGATCCACGTCTCGTCCCCGCAGTGTCGACACTCGAACGTCGTCTCGTACTCCTCGCAGCGTTCGTGCACTCCCCGACCGCACGTCTCGCAGTAGTTCACCTGCCGGTCCCCGATGCGCGCGCCGCAGACCGTACAGCGGTCGCCGATTTTCACGGCTTTTGGTAGCGCTCCGCACGCTACGTAGACGTCCAGTAACGGTCGAGAAAAGCCTAGGGATCGGCAAGCGGACCGATACGTCAGAGTGACGGACGACGGTCGCGACCACCGATCCCGCCGATTGAAGTGCGCGCGGCCCCCTCTCGCGGCTATGAACGAGACGCGACGTGCGATCCTCGAGGCGATCGCCGACGGGCCGGTGTCGGGGCCGGACCTGGCCGAACGCCTCGATATCTCGCGGGCGGCCGTCTGGAAGCACATCGACGGACTGCGCGAGGCCGACTTCGAGATCGAGAGCGGGCCGACCGGCTACGAACTGACCGGCGTCGACGCGTACAACGCGCCGGCCGTCGAGTTCGAACTCGACGCGCCGTTCTCGATCGAGTACCGCGCTTCGGTGGGGAGCACCAACGATCGGGCACGCGAACTGGCCACCGAGGGCGCGGCGGATATCGCCGTCCTCGCGGACGAACAGACCGGCGGCCGCGGACGCCTCGAACGCGAGTGGGCCGCGCCCGCAGGCGGGGTCTGGCTGAGCGTCGTCACGCGACCCGCCATCGCGCCCGCGCAGGCGCCGCTGTACACGCTGGCGGCGTCGATCGCCACGGCGACGGCGGCGCGGGAGGCCGGCATCGACGCCCGGATCAAGTGGCCGAACGACGTCGTCGTCCCGGTCGGCGACGACGGCGACTACCGGAAACTCGCGGGCATCCTCACGGAGATGGAGGGCGAGACGGACCGCGTCGAGTGGCTCGTCGTCGGCATCGGCGTCAACGCGAACATCGACGCCGACCGGCTCCCCGAGGGCGCGACATCCGTCCGCGAGGAAGCCGGCGACGTCGACCGTCGGCGGTTCGTCCAGCGGCTCTTAGAGGAGTTCGACCGCTACCGCGGGGACCTCGAAGCGGTCGTTCCCGCCTGGCGAGACCTGGCGCTGACGCTCGGCCAGCGCGTGCGGGTCGACCGGCCCGCGGGCGAGGTCGTCGGCGAGGCGGTCGACGTCGCGGCGTCGGGCGCGCTCGTGGTCGAGGTCGAGTCCGACGACGGCGACGAGAACGAGACAGTCACGGTCTCCGCGGGCGACTGCGAGCACCTGCGGCCGGTCTGATCGGGCCGGGCTGTCGATACCGGACGTGGAAGGAAAAGAAGCGTGCGGAGCGGTGACGACTGCATCGTGGTTCGACGGCCCCCGACGGAAGCGAGTCGGTCACTCGATGGCGACGGGCGACCGTTCGGACTGGTCTTCGACCCGTTCCGGATCGACCTGAACCGTCAGTACGGGGACCGACGCTCGCCGGACGACCCGTTCCGTCACGCTGCCGAGCAGCAACCGATCAATCCCGCCCCGGCCGTGGGTCCCCATCACCACCAGATCGCACTCCGCCGGATCGGCCTCCTCGACAATGGCCTGGCTCGGCGACCCCTCGCGGATCTCGGTCTCGACGGTGACGTCCGCCGGCGCGAGTTCCGCGACTCGGGCGACGGCCTTCTGGCCTTCGCCGTGTAGCGCGTCGCTGATCCCGTCGAGGGCGGTTTCCATGGGCAGCCCGCCGTAGCCGGCCGCGTTGACGACGTAGAGCGCGCGGATCGTCGCGTCGTGTTGTCGCGCCAGTTGGAAGGCGTACTCGAGCGCACGTTCGACCTCCCGAGAGCCATCGGTGGGCGTGAGAATGCAGTCGTACATTGGTATATGGTAACACACAACTGGCAACTACATGAACGTTATCATGACGCGGACGACCGTCAATCGAACTGACGGCTGCCGCGAGCGCAGCCGCTCGCGCCGTCGTCTCCGGTCACCGAGGGAAACGCTGATACAGCCGCCGTGCGAATCGGGTGCCATGAGCGACCAGGCGTGGACGGATCGGATCGTCGGTGAGCGGATGACCGTCGATCAGGAGTTTGCCGCGCGGATCGAGGAGTCGCAGTTCTCCAGTCAGCAGTGGAGTCTGATCATGACTGCCACGGAGTTCGAGATCGAACACCCCGACGATCCCGACCGGGCGCGGATCGTCGCCAACACGGAGAAGCTCGACGGGATCATCCCCGAACTCGAGAACGTCCAGGCCGGAATGGGCGCGATGGCTGGCCAGGCGGCCGACACTGGATCGGGGTCGGGATCGTCCGGCGGACTCGTCGATTCCATCATGGGGGCGCTCGGGATCGGCGGCGGCAACGGCGGTTCGTCCGAGAAGGAGCAACGCGAGGCCGCCGAACGGCTCACTCAGGAGTACGCCGACGAGTTGCAGTCACACCTCGAGTCGAAGGGCCGGTGGGAATCGGTTCGGCGCGCCGCCGGCGGCGACTGAGACGGCGCGATCGAACGCCGATCGAACCGCGGGCCGACCTCGAACCGCCACGCGCCGGTCAGTCGCCGGCGTGAAAGAGCGTGTACTCGCTCGTCTCGTAGATGTTGATGAGTTCGGTAACGAGTTCGTCGTACGACTCGTCCTCGACGCGCAGCGCGTCCAGCCGCTCGATCGTCTCCTCGTCGAGTTCAACGGATGGCATAGGAGATAATTCGTCGCCGATCAGCAAAAACACCACGGGGGTCCCGCGACGCCGGGCCCGTCAGCCGTCCCCGGGATCGGGATCGCGATCCGGGCCAAGCCACAGCACCTTTACGCACGGTTCCCGACCGTAGGAGTATGTCCGACGAAGTCGAAACGACGACCTTCTCGATCAGTTCCGAAGACGGCACGACCGACGAGGTCACGATCCCGGCCGGCCTAGTCGATCTCGTGGCCGAGGGCGACCAGACCGACGCCGAGACGGTCGGCGACGTAGCGCTGCTCTCCTTCGCCAGCCGCGCCCACCACATCGTCCACCACGGCCAGGACGCGGACGGCGACCTCGAGGCCCAGGAAGAGCGCGTTATGGACCTGTTCGAGGAACGGTTCGGCGTCACCTTCGGCGAAGCGACCGGGCACCAGCACTGACGGCGCGTCCACCGCGAGCACTGAACTCGTACTACGACCAGGCGTTCGCCCGGTGTTCGACGTTTCGAAACCGCCGTTCGCGAGCGACGGCGCCTGGCGGGCGCTGAAACTAAAATCGAAACGAGCGACCGCTACGCGGCGCCGGCGGTCCCGTCGTCGGCGCCCGCTGGCGGACCGGCACCTAGCGTCTCGATCGGGGCGGCGCCACCGCCTGATGGGACGCCTGGGTGCGTTATCGGCCGTCTCCGAATCAGCGGTCGGTCAGACGTCGGTAGGCTGCTCGGGCGCGTCCGATGAATCCGGCGCCTCCGGCGGCTGTGGCGGCTCTGGGTCATCGGACGGTTCGCCGGGGGTTTCGGGCGGTTCGACGGGTTCGTCGGTCGGTTCCGCATTATCGCCCGTCTCCGCGGTCTCGGGCGAATCTGCTTCGATCGTCACCGACGCCTCATCGTCGGCGGTCGCGACCGTGTGCGTCGACGTTCCTTCGGGGAGTACCACTGAAAACGTGAGCGTCGCCGACTCCCCGCCCGCGAGCGTCACGGACGATTCGCCGACGGGCTCGCCGTCGATAGCGTAGGTCACCGTCTGCGTTTCCTCGCGGTCGCCCTGGTTCTCGATCGTCGCGCTGACCGTCACGTCCTCGCCGGGCTCGCCGCTCTCGGGCGCCGAGAGGTCGGTGACCGCGAACGCCGCCGCTTCAGCGCTCTCCTCGACGGTCACCGTCGTCTCGGCCGTCGCGTTCTCGGTCGACACTTCGACCGGGTACTCGCCGGGTTCGAGCCCCACCGTGTCGTAGGTCATCGTGAGCGCTCGGGACTCGCCCGACTCGAGCGTGACCGGCAACGCATCGCCGGTCGCGCCGCCGACGGCGATCTCGACGTTCTGCGTGCCCTCCTCGCCGCCGACGTTCTCGAGTTCGGTCTCGACCTCGATCGGCTCACCCTGTTCGACCGGATCGTTCGTCGCCGCGATCGAGACGTCGAATTCGGCGGGATCGCCGGGCTCCTGGGGGACGATCTCGCCGGCCGGCGGCGTCGCGGCGGTCACCGGCTCCTCGTAGCCGTAGAACGAGAAGTCGACCTCCCAGACGAGCCGTTCGTCGTCGCTCTCGGGCGTCCACTCGACGGTGAACGTTCCCTCGCCGGGTTCGAATTCCGCGGGCGGATCCTCGCTCGCGGTCCCCTCGACGAACTGGCTGTTGCCGACGACCGCGGCGTCGTTCGGATTCTCGTAGCCGAAGGTCACATTGATGCTCTCGCCGTCGTCGGACGGCGTCGTCTCCTCGACGGAGAGGTTCGGCAGCGCCGGCCTGGCCTCCTCGCTGCACGACTCTATTTCGGGGTTGGGGTAGTCGATCCCGGCGACGGGGATCGCCTCCGGCGAACTAATGCCGGAGATGTACGTCCCGAAGGTGCCGTAGGACGGCACCTCGACGAACACCTCGTCGCCGTCGGTCTCGACGTTTCGCTCGTCGCCGAGCTCGAAGACTATCGTGCCGGTGAATGGCGCTTCCACGTCCTCGCCGACGGTGATCTGGTCCTCCGCGATGGTGTCCCCGAAGCCGGCGGTGTCGTAGAAGCCGGTGCTCGCGGCGACCCGATCGCCCTCCGCGAGCGACGCGGAAACCGCCGCCCGCGAGCAGCTCGCGAACTCGACGTCGAATTCCTCGAGCACGCTATCGACCGTGTACTCGACGGTCTCGTTCTCGAGGACCGTCCCGTTCGCCGCTTCGACGACCGCCACCTCGAGGGTCGCGTTCTCCGCGAGCGGCGGCTCGAGGGGGATCTCCTCGGGACCGACCGTCTCGTTAGCCGCGATGGGCTCGCTCTCGGCGATCGAGGTCCCGTTCTCGTCGGTAACGGTGAGGGCGTACTCGACCGACGCGTTGGCCGATGTGACGATGAGCGTCTCCCCGTCACCGGTCTGGTCGGCGACCGTGAGGTTCGCCGTCGGCTCCGTCGGATCCGGCCCCTCGACCGCGTACTCGATCGACTCGTTCGCCAGGGCCGTGTCGTCCGTCGCGTTGCGAACGGAGACGTTCACGGTCGTGGCTTCCTCGATCGGCGGGTCGAGTTCGAGCGTCTCGTCCGCGACCGTCGTGTTCGCCTCGAAGGGCTCGCTGTCGACCCGCGCGCCGTCGTACTCGGCCGTGAGGACGAACTCCTCGGTCGCGCTCGCGGCGTCGACCGCGAGGGTCTCGCCGTCGCCCGCCTGGTCGTCGACCGAGAGCGACGCGTTGGGTTCGCCAGGCTCACCTGGTTCTCCGGGTTCGCCTGGGTCGTCCGGTACGACTGCGTACTCGACGGACTCGTTCGCGAGCGTCGCACCGTCCTCGTCGACGACCGCGACGTCGACAGTCGTATTCTCCGCGATCGGCGGGTCGAGTTCGAGCGAGAGATTCGTCGCTTCCTCGCCGGCCGCGAACGCGTCGCTCTCGGCGGTTCCGTTCTCGGTCGCCGCGGTGACGGTGTACGGGACGGACGCGTTCGCCTGGTCGACCGTCAGCGTCGAACCGTTCCCTTCCTGATCGGCCACCGACAGCGTCGCCTCGGGGTCCTCGTCGTCCGCGACCGTCACGAACGTGCCGTCGATAATCGGGATCCCGCCCTCGGTCACGTACGGGACATCCTCTTCGCCGTTGGACTCGGCGTACTCGAACTCCCCGTCGTCGTTCGTGTCGTGGTGGGCGGCCACGACGAGCGCGGTGCTCTCGTTCAGCGGTTCGTCGAGTTCGATCTCAACGCCCTCGTGCTCGCCGGCTTCGAGGTACGCCGAGACGCCGAGGAGCGCGTCCGGATCGGCGTCGACCGCGACACCCTCGTAAACGGCCACGAAGCCGCCCTCCGAGAGCGAGACGTCCTCGACGGTGACCGTTTCCCCGTCGGTCTCCTGCTCGGGCGCGTCGATCGTCGCCGTCCCCTCGATCCGATCGATCGTCTCGAGCTCCTGGACGACGGTGATCTCGACGTGTTGGGAGATCTCCGTCGCGTCGTCGGTCCCTTCCTGGACCGCGTAGACGGTCGCCTCGGCGGCGGCCACCTCGGTCAACGTCTGAATCTGCGTGACGCTGATCCGCTGGGACTGGACGACCTGCGCCGTCTCCGTGCAGGCGCTTCGGGCCGCCGTCTGCACCTGCGTCACCGACGCCTCCTGGGACTGGACGAGCGCGCCGCTCGCTCCGCCCCGCGCGAGCCGCTGGACCTGGGTTACGTCGGCGACCTGCGTCTGGGTCACCGACCCCTCACCCGCGCCGAACGCGGCGGCCTGAACCTGCTCGATCGTCGCTTCCTGTCGCTGGATCGCGGACGTGACCGCGCCCTCGGCCGCGCCGGTCGCGGCGGCCTGAACCTGCGTCACCGACGCCTCCTGGGACTGGACGAGCGTGCCGCCTGCGGCCCCGTCGGCGGCGGCCTGGATTTGCTCGACGCTCGCTTCCTGACTCTGGGAAATCGACCCCTTCGCCGCGCCGAAGGCGGCTTCTTGGATCTGCGTGATCGACACTCGCTGCACCTGCTCGACCGAGACGTCCTGAACCTGCGTCAGCGACCCCCGGCTCGCCCCGCGGGCCGCGACCTGGGTCTGCTCGACCGAGACGTCCTGACGCTGGACGAGCGCGCCCTTCGACGCGCCGGCCGCCGCCTTCTGGATCTGCTTGATCGTCGCTTTCTGGCGCTGCTCGACATCGACGCGCTGTTCCTGCTCGATCGTCGTCAGTGCGCTCCCCTCGAGCGCCCCCGCGGCGCCGCCGGCCGCGGCGTGCTGGACGTGCTCGAGGGTCACCTGCTGGCGCTGTTCGATCGAAATCGCCTGGTACTGTTCCAGGACGCCGTAGGCCGCTCCCTGCGCGGCCTCCTGGATCTTCGGGACCGTCCCGACGTCGTTCGCGCCTGCCTCGTTTGCGGCGCCCGCGGCCGCGCCCCTGGTCGCGATCTGGATCTGCTCGACGGTCACGTGCTGGTTCTGCGCGTGAGCGAGCGCCCCGTGGGTCGCGCCCCAGGTCGCGCTCTGGAGTTGCGTGACGTTGATCGACTGGGACTGGGTCTGCGAGAGCGCGCCGTCGGTCGCCCCGCCGACCGCGTGCTGCACCTGCGTCGCGTTGACCGACTGCTCCTGAATCAGCGCACCGTGGACGGCCCCCGCCGACGCCGCCTGAACCTGCTCGGCCTCGGCGGTCTGGTACTGCGTGGCCGATTCGAGCGCACCCTCGAGCGCCGCCGCCCGCTGCTCCTGGGTCACCTCGACGCCCTGAGACTGGACGAGTTCGACCCCCTGGTCGACGCCGGCCTCGACGGCGTCCTCGCGGTCGCCCTGGATCTCGGTCTCGGTTTCGGTCTCGATCTGGTTGGCCTGGTCGGTTCCAGTTCCGATTTCGGCCGCTCTCTCATCGTCGTCGGCCCCATCCGAGTCGAACGTTATCAGTTCGAGCTCGGCGTCGCCCGTCGCGTTCGCGTCGGCGTCGTCCTGCGCGCCGGCCGCGAGCGCGACTCCGGCTCCCGAACCGTCGCCCGCGGGCTGCTCGTCGGGGGCGCCCCCGTTGCCCTCGTCGAACAGTCCGAGTCCGCCGCCGAGGAGCGGGAACGCGACGGCGCTTCCGACCATCGCGACCGCGACTACGACGGCGGCGATCGCGCCGCGTCTCATCGAGACCCTCCGGGCCCGAGCGGTGAACCACGGCCCCACCCCAGCGTCGGTCCGTCGTCCCACCGACGGCGTCCCGAGTTCGTCCTCCCGTACGCCCGAATGCCAACCCACGTAGTACCGGATCGCATTTTCCCACCACGGGGCTGAACGAGCGCATAAGACCGCCGGTCGTTTCGGTTAGGGATACGAGGAAAGCGGTTATTACTCCGGTCGACGGATTGATCGCGCCATGTAGACGGGCTACTGACGAGCGATCGAAGCCGGTTCCGAGTAATCAGCGACTGGCCGAGACTGTCGTCGTCCGTGAGGGGAAGCGCGCTGTTTCGAGCGGACTCACGGCCTCGTCTGCAGTCGATCTCCGCGCCGTCGTCTCGGGAAGGCGACGTGCCGTCTCGGAAACCGAAGTTTTGATCCCGGTTTACGAGAGAGTGGGTGGGTATGGCAACGGAACAGAATTCGGTCGACCTCGTCGACGACGCCGTCGTCCGTCAGTTCGCGCGGGCGGCGCTGCTCGCGACGCTGATCGGGGCCTCGGCGCCGGTGTCGATCCCGCTCCCGCTCTCGCCGGCACCGATCACGCTCCAGGTCCTGTTCGTCTTCCTCGCCGGCCTGGTCCTGGGTCCGGTCTGGGGACCCGTCTCGATGCTGATCTATCTCGCGGCGGGCGCCGTCGGACTGCCGGTGTTCGCCGGGATGGAAGGCGGGCTCGGACAGCTGTTTAGCTATACCGGCGGCTATCTGTGGTCGTACCCGATCGCCGCGGGACTGATCGGGCTCGTCGTCCATCGCGGGACGACGCTGCGAGACCCCGGCGATACGGCGCTGCCGGTCGTCGCCGGCGCGCTCGTCGCGGGGACGATCGTCACCTACGGCCTGGGAACGGGCTACATGGCCTGGCTCCTCGAACTGGCGGCCTGGGAAGCCGTCACCGCCGGCGCGCTCCCGTTCATCCCCGGCGAACTGCTCAAGATGGCCGCCGCGATCGCCCTCGTCAGGAGCGGCCGGCTCGAACCGGTCCGCTCGTAACCCGCGATGATCGAATTCCGCTCGGTCTCCTACGCATTCGACGACGTTTCCGTCATCGAGGACCTCTCGCTGTCGATCGACGACGGCGAGTTCGTCTTTCTGGCGGGCGCCAACGGCAGCGGGAAGACGACGCTGCTGCGCCACTGTAACGGCCTGCTGACGCCCGATTCCGGCCGGGTGCTCGTCGACGGCACGCCCGTCGCCGAGGACCTGATCGCCGCCCGCTCGCGCGTCGGCATGGTCTTCCAGCACCCCCGCGACCAGTTCGTCGCCGCAACGGTCGGCGCGGACGTCGCCTTCGGCCCCGAGAACCTCGGCCTGGCGCGCGACGAAATCGACCGCCGGGTCGCGGCCGCCCTCGACGCGGTGAACCTGACCGGCCGCGAGGACGACCGGATCGACGCGCTTTCGGGGGGTGAACAGGCCCGCGTGGCGATCGCGGGCGCGCTCGCGATGGATCCGAGCCACCTCGTCCTCGACGAACCCTTCACCGGGCTGGACGAGCCCGCGCGCCGGTCGGTGCTCTCGCGGCTCGAATCGCTGTCGGCCGACGGGACCGGCGTCCTGCTTGCGACCCACGACCTCCGGGACGTCCGCGCGCTGGCTGATCGCGTGATCGCCGTACGAGACGGCCGGGTCGCCGTCGACGGCCCGCCCGCCCGCGCACTGGACGAACTCGAGGGACTCGACGTGCGCGTGCCGAACCGATGCTGACCTACGAGCCCGACGCGACGATCGCCCACCGCCTCGACCCGCGGACAAAGCTGGCGGTCCAGATCGGGTTCGCCGCCACCGCCTTGGCCCACACGACGCCGCGGGCGCTGGCGCTGCTCTCGGCCCTGACGGTCGGGATTCTGTTCGCAGCGCGAGTCTCCCTCTGGCGGACCCTCGTCGCCTACCGGTTCGCGCTGGGCATCCTCGCGCTCGCGCCGCTGCTCGCCGGGCTCACGCTTGGTTCGCCCTGGTTCGACACCGCGGCTGCCGTCACATCCGGCCTGGCGAGCTATCGCGTCGCGCTCGTCCTGTTCGTCAGCGCGGCCTACGTCCGGTCGACGCCGGTTCGAAAGTCGCGCGCGGCGATCCAGCGGACGGTCCCCGGCAAACCCGGCCAGGTGTTGGGAATCGGCGTCGCACTCGTCTTCCGGTTCCTCCCCGTGCTCCGCGGGGACCTCCGGACGATCCGCCAGGCGATGGCCGCGCGGCTGGGAACCGAGCGCAGCGCGGTCGACCGGGCCGGGACGATCGGCCTCCTGGGACTGACCCGCGCCTTCGACCGGGCCGATCGGCTCTCGCTCGCGCTCCGAGCGCGGTGTTTCGCGTGGAATCCCACGCTCCCGCCGCTCGCGTTCTCACGGGTCGACTATCTCGCCCTCGGCCTGGCCGTCGCGCTCGCCTGGTCCGCGTTCTACTAACCGGATTGCGACGGGGACTAGGCGAGGCCAGCCCGTACCGAGCGATCGCGATCCGAGAACGGGACCGGGCCGATCGTGGATCGGGTCGGGTCTGCGCTGTGCGATCGTCTCCGCTCGGCGTCCGCTTCGAGCAGCGATCGAGCCGAACGAATATAGTTCACCACAGACATTTTCTGCCAACCATCATGAAATAATCATATAGTGTTTGAACCGTTCCTCGCCGCACAGGACGTTCCGTGGAGCCCGGTATGGCGGTTACAGCGATTCATCTCAACGGCTGGAACTGCATAACCGAAGTACGGATCGGAGATCGTATAACTACCGCGATACGGAGGTGCATCGCGAAGACGATTCCGACGCCGCACCGTCGGTACGATCGGCGCCGGCACGTCGCCCGTTCGTCGGCCGAATCGGAACGGTACCCGCCGAAAGAGCTGTCGGTAGACATATAGCTATCGCAATTCGTCGACTATCTACCATCATATTGAATAGAATCTGATTCTGATATTTCGGTGAAACTGGTGCATTCACTCGGCGATCACCGAGTGTTCGGTGTTCCCGTACGGGCCGTATCAGCCGAGGGGTAGTCCGGGCTAACCAACGCGATGACTATCAGTCTCGCGACGGGTCCATTACGCGCATAGGAATGTAACAAAAACTCAAAACAGTTCCGTTTTCAGCGCGTCGATCTCGGCGTCCAGCAGTCGGGCGATCTCCTCGGTCGTCGACTCGTCGACGGCCATTCGATACGTCGGGCCGCCGACGGAGAACGCCCCGACGACGTCGCCGTCCGGATCCGTCACCGCCGCGCCGATGGAGCGATACCCCTCGATCAACTCCTCGTCGTTGACGGCGTATCCGCGGCGTCGGACCGCGTCGAGTTCCTCGAACAGCGACGACTCGTCGGTTATCGTGCGGTCGGTGGTGGCCGGGAGCCCCCAGCGATCGACGATCGAACGAACGCGCTCTTCGGGCATCGCTGCTAACATGGCCTTTCCCGAGGCGCAGTTGTGCATGTAAAATCGGTTGCCTGCGCGGAAGGGGCTCGACTCCGAGACGCCGCCGCGGGTCGACTCGCCGATCGCGTACTCGAGCGAGTAGGCCCGACCGTTCTCCGCGACGATGAAGTCGGCCTCGTTGCCCGTCTGCTCGGCGAGGGCGAACACGCGTCGCCGAGCCGGCGCGTACAGCGGATTTCGATTGCGCGCGTGCTTGCCGAACGGAAGAAACTGAAGACCGACGTGATAGGTGTCGCCCTCGCGAACGAGAAACCCCTCGTCGACTAGCGTGTGCAGGTGATTGTGAACGGTGCTCTTCGCCAGGCCGAGGCGGTCGGCCAGATCGCTTAGCGTTGCCCCGTCGCTGTCGCGGACCGCGCGAACGAGCGCGAGCGACGTTTTCGTCGTCTTGACCGGGCGCGGGCGGCTGTCCGTCATCGGACGAATGATTGCCCTCCCCGGCCATAAGCGTTCGGAATGTGTGAACGGAAGAACCGGTCGATCGTCGAATTCGTGGGCTCTGATTCCGTTTGAACGTGACGATCGTTCACTACGTTCCCGTTGCCCGATCTATAACGATCGATACTACGTGTGGGTTCACGTCTCACCCTTTCATCGTTACCGTCCAACCCACGAGAACTGATCTCATAATAGAAGTCGTTCGAAAAGTGTGAACGAGCGGTCGGCGAATCGCGCCCGTTCGTTAGCGATCACCGTCAGCAAGGCCCACGATCCGGATCAACCCCGCTGCCACGAGCCGTTCGTTCACACCTTGCGAACTCGTCACAAAATGGGCGGCCGATCGCGGCGGTTCACGACCAGGCGAGACGACGAACCCGCCGCTTCGACAGGGTCGGACGATATTGTTCCGTCGATCGGTGCGCCGAATCGGAGAGAAAGAGCAGTCTGACGACGCCGCTGCGTTCCAGCGGCGAGTTCGGGGTCGGTTTCGATTCGCGGTCTCGGTCAGTCGTCGGTGGTCGTGACGTCCGCGGAGAGGCCCTGGGCCATCTCGATGTCTTTCGAGTTGTTCAGCGTCCAGGCGGTGCGCTCGGTGACAGCCTCGATCACTTCGCGGCCGCTCGGGTAGCCGTTGCCGGACTTCCCGACGCCGCCGAACGGCAGGTGGACCTCCGCGCCGATACACGGCAGGTTGCCGTACGCAAGACCGACCTCGGCGTTGTCGCGGTAGTAGTTCATTTCACGGTAGTTTTCGGAGATGATCGCGCCCGCCAGGCCGTACTCGGTGTCGTTGTGGATCTCGACGGCGTCCTCGATGTCCCCGGAGTACTCCATGAGCGCGACGTGGGGACCGAAGACCTCCTCTTGCGTACAGCGGAGGTCCGCCTCGTGATCGGCCTCGTAGACGAACGGGCCGACCCAGTGGCCGTCCTCGTGGCCGTCCGGAATCTCGTCGTCGCCCAGTTCGTCGCGGTCGACGAGCACGTCGACGTCCTCGCTGCGGGCGAGCTCGTTGTACTCGAGGACCTTCTCCTTGTGCTCGCCCTCGACGAGCGGCCCCATGAAGGTGTCTTCCGCCAGCGGATCGCCGACGGCGACGTTCTCGGCGATCTCGACGAAGCGCTCTTTGAACTCGTCGTAGACGTCCTCGTGGACGATCAGGCGCTCGGCGGAGACGCAGCGCTGGCCGGTGGTCTTGAACGAACTCATCACGGCCGAGTGGACGGCCGTATCGAGGTCGGCCTCGTCGGTGATGACGACCGCGTTCTTGCCGCCCATCTCGCAGGCCGCGAGCTTGCCGGGCTGCTCGGCGACGGCGCGGCCGACCGCCTGACCGACTTCAGCCGAGCCGGTGAACAGCACGGTGTCGACGCGCTCGTCGTCGACAATGGCCTCGCCGGCGTCGCCGAAGCCCTGGACCATGTTGAACACGCCGTCGGGGATGCCGGCATCCTCGAACATCTCGGCGACGATCTGGGCGCACCACGGCGTCTGTTCGGCTGGCTTCCAGACGACCGTGTTGCCCTCGACCAGCGAGACGGCCATGTGCCAGAACGGGATCGCGACCGGGAAGTTCCACGGCGTGATACAGCCGATGACGCCGCGGGGCTTGCGCCGCATGTACGCGTCCTTGCTCCCGATTTCGGAGGGGACGACGTCGCCGTGGGGGTGGCGGGCGTTGCCCGCGGCCCACTCGACCATGTGGGCGGCCTCGACGACGTCGGCCTTGCCCTCCGAAATCTCCTTGCCACACTCCTTGGTGACGATCTCGCCGAGTTCGTCCGTCCGCTCGCGCAGTTCGTGGTAGATGTCCCAGAGGTACTCCGCGCGGTCGATGTGGGACAGTTCTCGCCACTCCTCCTGGGCGTCTTCGGCGGCCGCAAGGGCCGCATCGACGTCAGCCTCGGTCCCGCGGTGGAAGGTCCGAAGCGTCTCGCCGGTCGCCGGGTTCTCGCTCTCGAACGTCTCGTCGCCCGCGCCGTCGGTCCACTCGCCGTTAATGTAGTGTCGGTCTGGCTGAGCTGTCGTCTGCTGACTCATACGATATGGATCACGCATCGTCCCCGAATAATCACGCCCTCCCATGGTCGGGCGCCGACGCCGACGGAGTGTCACACGGTGTCCCTCTTCAGTATCTTTATAGCGCTGACGCGGAAAGGATCGGGCAGAACCGACGCATGAGCAGCACGAGTTCGACGACGACAGCGGCGGGAACGGCCGACGGAACGCGACTCACTCTCGACATCTGGCACCCGGACTGTTGGGGGTTACAGGCCACCGAAGCCGTCGACGCCGGCCTGCTCGTCCACACCGTCCACCGGACCGTCGAGGAGACCGTCAAGGGACACTTCACCGTCTACGCCGACACGACGGCGCAACTCGACGAGTTCGTCACCTTCGCCGACGAGTCGCCGCTGACCCACTCGACGGTCGAACTAGGACAGCGGTCGACCGGTACCGCACCGAGTCCGGGCAACGCGACGCGCGAACTGTTCGTCGAATACGAGCCCGAACACAGCATCAGCGACACGCTCGTCTCCCACGGATTCATCCACGACGTGTCCGTTCGCGTCGAGGGCGGCGTCGAGCACTGGCCGGTCTTCGTCGCTGACGGCCGCACCGAAATTCAGGACCGGCTCGAGACCATCCGGGCCCAGACCGACGCCGAGATCTCGATCAGCAAGATCGCTTCGGCCGACGGAGACTCTCCGGGCGCTCCCGACCGGACCGACCGCCTCACGCCGCGCCAGCGGGAGGCGTTCGAACTCGCCTGCGACCGCAACTACTACGCCTGGCCCCGCGAGATAAGCACGCGCGAGCTCGCGGACGAACTCGACGTCTCGAAGACGACGCTGCTCGAACACCTCCGGAAGGCCGAGGCCAAACTCCTCAACCCCGACGCGGCCTGATCGTCCTCTAGACATTTATTCCCGCCTCTTTCGAGAGAATCTTTTGGTCGGGTATCGATTTAGGAGGGTTCCGCGCCAGCTACCCGGTATGATCCCCCCGATTGCTAGCCGATTCGTCGCCGGGACGACCGCGTCCGGCGCGCTGGATCACGTCGCGGACTGTAACGAAACGGGACTGGGCGGCATCGTGAACCTCCTCGGAGAACACTACCACGACCGCGAGCCCGCGGACGAGGACGCCGACGTGTACTGCCGCCTCGTCGACGAGTTGGCCGCCCGCGACCTGAACGGCAGCGTCTCGGTCAAGCCGTCCCAGATCGGCATCGACGTCGGGCTGGACGTCTTCGCAGAGAACTTCGACCGGATCGTCGAGGCTGCAGCCGACGACGACGTGTTCGTCTGGTGTGATATGGAAGATCACACGACGACTGACACGACCCTCGACGTCGTCGAATCGGCGGCCCAGGACCACCCCCACGGCGTCGGCGTCGCCATCCAGGCGAACCTCAAGCGCACGCGCGACGACCTGCAGCACCTGGCCGACGTGCCCGCGGCGGTCCGCCTGGTGAAAGGCGCCTACGACGAACCGTCGTCGATCGCCTACGACGCGAAGGCGGAGGTCGACGAGGCGTATAAAGAGTACCTCGAGTTCCTGTTCCGGGAGTTCGATCGCGGCGTCGCAGTCGGCAGCCACGATCCGGAGATGCTCGATGCCGCCGTCGAACTCCACGAGGAGTACGGGACGCCGTTCGAGATCCAGATGCTCATGGGGGTCCGCGAGGACGCCCAGCGCGACCTCGCGGCGAAGGGCTACGAGGTCAACCAGTACGTTCCCTACGGCGACAAGTGGATGCAGTACTTCTACCGGCGGGTTCGTGAGCGCAAGGAGAACGCGCTGTTCGCGCTTCGCGCCGTCGTCGGCGTGTGAGCGCAATCAACCCGAAATCGGACCGCGAGTCGGCGTCGGCCGCGACAGCGCGTGCGGGAGTTCCCACGCCCACTACCCGGCGTTGAAGCCCGGTTGGATCGACTACAACGCGATCGCCGAGACGGTAATCGGTAATCGATAGCGGCGCGTGACTCCGTAATCGGTCACATTTTCCCGCGATCCTCCATGAAAAAGGTGTAGATTCGGTACGCTTATATGCGACTAGTGAGCACACGGCGGTAATGCCCGAGAGTAGTTCGATCGATCTGGTCTGGTTGTTCGGACCGTTCGCCGTATATCTGGTGATGCTCGCCGTGTATTACGTGTGGGAAGGAAAGCGAGAGCAGCGGCTCAAAGAGCGGTACGAGGAGGCGGACCATGCCCAGTGACGGAATCGCCGGCTCGGCCGGCGTCTGGGTCCTCGGGACGTTCGCGACGTACCTCCTCGTCCTCCTCGGGATCGGGCTGTACTCCTCGCAGCTCATGGACACCGTCGACGACTACGTCATCGGCGGCCGGAGCGTCGGCCCCGTCGTCACCGGCTTCTCCGAACGCGCCTCCGAGATGAGCGGCTGGCTCACGCTCGGCGTCCCCAGCGACGCCTTCGGGACGGGCGTGATGGCCTTCTACAACGGGCTCGGCATGATCCCCGCCGACCTGTTCGCGTGGGCCGGGCTCGCAAAGCGCCTCCGCAAGTACACGGAGATCGTGAAAGCGGTCACGCTGCCGACCTTCTTCGAGACGCGCCTGCAGGACGACACCGGGCTCGTCAAAGGCGTTTCTGCGTTCGTCCTGATGCTCTTCGAGGGCGGGTACGTGGGCGCCCAGATCGTCGCCGCCGGGACGCTGCTGGAGGTCCTCACCGGCGTCGAGCCGCTGGTCGGCATCCTCGCAGGTGGCGTCATCGTCGTCGGCTACACCATCCTCGGCGGCTACTTCGCCGTCGCCTGGTCCGACTACTTCCAGGGTGCGATCATCCTGATCGCGTTCATCGTCCTGCCGATCCTGGCCTTTACCAACTACGGGCTCCCGTTCGACCAACTCGCGTCCGCTGGGAGTTCGTACACGAGCGTCACGGCCGGGATGACCGGGTGGGCGGCCATCTTCGGCATTATCAGCTACGCCGCCATCGGGCTCGGCATCCCCGGGAACCCCCACGTGATGGTTCGGTTCATGGGGATCGACGAGGTGAAGAACATCCGTCTCGCGGCGATGGTCGCTCAGCTGTTCATGTTCGTCGCCTACATCGGCGCCGGCTTCGTCGGGCTGTACGCGCTGGTCGCCTTCGGCCAGGGCGGCATCGACGATCCGAACAACGTCATGCCGATGCTCACGCTCGAGTTCTTCCCCGGCGCCATCGCGGGGATCATCCTGGCAGCCGCACTCGCCGCGATGATGTCCAGCGCCGACTCGCAGCTGCTCGTCGCGACAAGCGCCATCGTCGAGGACGTCTATCACGGGTACATCAACCCGAACGCGAGCCAGGAGAAGCTCGTCCGGTACTCGCAATTCGTCACGCTCGGGCTCGGCGCGGCGAGTATCGCCTTCGCCTACCTGGCGAAGGACACCCCCATCTACACGCTCGTCCTCGACTACGCCTGGGGCGGCCTCGGAGCGGCCATCGGCCCAACGCTCATCGCGGCGCTGTGGTGGAAGCGGGTCACCGCCGAGGGCTCCGTCGCGAGCATGATCGTCGGCACTACGACGATGATCCTCTGGACCCAGCTGTCGTCCCTCCTCGAGGTGCTCGGCCTCTCGGGTGCGATCGAGAGCTCGCCGTTCCTCTCGGGGCTCGTGGGAGTTTACGGACTCTTCCCGGCGTTTGTCCTCTCGACGACGACGCTCATCGTCGTCTCCCTGGCCACGAGTCCGCCGGAGGGCGTCGACGATCACTTCGACGTGTTCGACAAACCGCTCTCGGCGCTCTCGAGTAGCGATAGTCCGACGGGCGCACCCGATTACGTCACCGACGGCGGCCGCGACGTCGAACCGAAGGCCGTCACGGAAACTGACAACATTCGTGCGCACGTTACCGCCAGCGACTACTGGGACCCGAACGGGACGGAGGGTGACGAATAGATGAGCGACGCGCGCCGGCCCCGACAGCAGGTCGCGACCGCGGCCCTCGCAAGCGACAGCGGCCTCCGCGAGCGCGCGGAGCTGTCCGTCATCGCTCCGACGGTGGCGCGCGAGGACGTCGACTCGACCGGCCGCGTCGGCGCCGTCGCGTACCCCTACCGCGTCTACGACGCAGTCGCGACCGTCGAGCGCCCGCTGATTGCGGACCGAGACATCGACTACGTCGTCACCGTCGACCGCTCCCGTCGGCTCGCAGTTCGCGCGGACGCGTTCCCGGAGACGACCACGCGAACGCTCGAGGACGTCCTCGTCATTCCGTCAGACCTCTCCGACGATCAGGCCCGCGAGAAGGCCGAAGACGCCGTGTTCAACTGGACGCTCCGAAAGGTCGCCGTCGGCTCCGCGCCGGAGGTGACCTTCGAGCGGTCGGTCGATGCATACAAACTGTTCTGGATCGCGTCGCGGCCCGACGGCGACGTCATCGTCGACAGCGTCCGCGGCACCGAGTCGCCGCTGGACGACTGAGACGCCCGTGTTCGGGCGGCGACACTGATTCGTTCATCCTACGTAACCGCTATCCGCTGTCAAGAGGCTATCTTCGATTCGTCCCGGGTAGCGGTGCCGGACGAGAGCGGACAATATCTCAAGATTCTGCCGCCTTCACCAATCCACCAACTCGATGAAATACGGTTACACTTACTCACCGCGGAACCGGGCGCGGCACATAGAATCGGATCCACAATCGCACTCCGACCTGTACCCGTCCTTCTACCGAAGCGACAGAACCGAACCTAAGTTCGTCCGCAGTGAGGAAACGACCCCGATGCTCGGCAGTCAAAGCGGAGTCGGAAACGCAGCCAGTAGTCGGATTTCGACGAAGCGGACAATGCTATCGTCAACGCTACCGCCGGCATTTGTAAGGTAACGAGTAATCACCGAAGCGACTGCCGTCGAACGTCGAACCATCAACCAATACGTAGTATGATATAGACTAAATTCAGATAGATGTGGCATGAGTAACATGGTAAGCCGAAACCGATCCATGATTGGTACGGCATCCATCCGAACGCACGGTTACCGTTCTCGCCTGGTCAGGTATCTCTGCTATCGAATTTACTTCCGCGCAGAGAGCATGCCGATCGCGCGCGTTCGGTTCGTCAGCAGCATCGGAAACGTCTCGACAGCACGATTGCGGTGGACAGCATTGATTCGGTCTTTCGTTTCACGGCGATCCGGAGTTGATTAGCCGATCTCCGAGATCCTTTTACGTGCAGTCGGTATTATCGCTGATCGGTCCAGAATAAATACATTCACGGACTAGTTCGTCGAATGGCTTGGTCTCTTGTTCGTCAATCACGTTATATCCGTGCTTTCTGTAAAACGACGTTCCAACGTCATTTTCGGAGAGTACGCGGAATCGAATTCTAGCGTAGTCTTCACGGCGGCAATAGTCCTCGAACGTCTCTAAGAGAGCCGTCCCGGTCCCTTTCCCCCAGTGATTCGGATCTACATAGATCGCGCCGAGGTTCGCCACGTTCTTCTTGTTACTCGGTCTACCACTCACGTAACCAATTATTTCTCCGTTTCGTTCCGCGACAAAATGCTCTGCATCCTCTCGCTCGACGATCTCACGCGTATTGTCAGCGCCATACCGTTCGGTCATCGCAGTATCGATAGTTTCCTGCGAGAGAATACCGCTGTACGCCTCGTTCCATCCCTGCTCAGCAATCCGAAGGATATCTTCGACATCTGCGAACGTAGCTTCACGAATAGTAACACCACCCATATTTCACATCATATATTCGGGTAATAAAACCAATTGGCCACATCGCAGGTAGGTATACGGTTTTCAACCCCGCTATTTTGAACGGAGACAGCATGACAACGCCATACGAAGGGAAAGGCTCTATCGCTACGTTGCCATCGCTCTTGCTCCTAGGTCCAGTATGCGCTACATTGCGTCTCCGAAGGCCCGTTTTCTAAATTTCGTATCGCCATAATTGGTTTATCGACGATCGGCGCTGCTTGCCCGCCCGTTTCGGACACCGTACGAATAGGCGGAGGACGGACGAACGGCGTGCTACTGACGGGTCCGACCTATAGCGCCCGGACAGAAGATCGACGTCGGACACGACTCGGTTCGATACCAGCGATGAAAGCGGATCGCCTGGCCGTCACTCTTCGGCCCGTGGTCACGTTCGAAAACCGGAGACTCCGGCCGTCGCTCGCGGATTCAATTGCGCAGTAAAAGAGCCGGTGGAGGGCTGGGAACCCAAGGTTCAAAGCCAAGGATTTAACACAGTCCGCTAATTCTAGCAGTTCATGCCGTCGACACCACGCAGCCGGATCGACACCCTGCGGAACCGTATCGAGACCGGCGACGACATCGGCGACGCCGATCGCGAGCTCCTGCTCGAGTTCTCCGATCGCCTCGATCTCCTCGCCCAGCAGTACTCGGACCACCGTCACGAGAAGCTCCTCCGACACTGTACGATCATGGCCGAGAGTCTCGAGGAGAACCTCCTCGCGACCGCCCTCAAGGAGCGCGACGCCGCCGAGAAGATCGTCGCCTGGATCAACCGCTCCTACGATAACGAGGAGACGAACCGGGACTACCGCTCCGCGCTCCGTGTGTTCGCGAAGCGCGTCAGCGACGGTGGCGACGATGAGTGTCCACCGTCGATCGACTGGGTCCCCTCGAGCACCTCGAACAACTATGATCCGTCCCCGGACCCGCGACAGATGCTCAAGTGGGAGGAACACGTCGTGCCGATGATCGACGAGTGTTACAACGCTCGCGACGCGGCCATGATCGCCCTGCAGTTCGACGCCGGCCTCCGCGGTGGCGAGTTCAAGAACCTCGAGGTCGGCGACGTTCAGGACCACGAGCGTGGCCTCCAGGTCACCGTCGAGGGGAAGCAGGGCCGCCGGACCGTCATGCTGATCCCGGCGGTCCCTCACGTCAACCGGTGGCTCGACGCCCATCCCGACCGCGACGACCCCGACGCCCCACTGTGGTCGAAGCTGCACCAGTGCGAGGCGATCTCTGACCGGATGGTCTCGAAGATCTTCGACGAGGCCGCCGATCGCGCCGACGTCAACAAGCCCGTCACGCTGACGAACTTCCGGAAGTCCAGCGCCGCGTTCCTCGCTAGCCGGAACCTCAACCAGGCCCACATCGAGGAGCATCACGGCTGGGTCCGCGGCAGCAAGGTCGCTGCCCGCTACATCTCGGTCTTCTCCGAGGACTCCGACCGCGAACTCGCGAAGGTCCACGGTGTCGACGTCTCCGAAGATGAGCCCGACCCGATCGCACCCCTCGAGTGTACCCGCTGCGGTCGGGAGACGCCCCGGGACGAACCGCTCTGTGTCTGGTGCGGCCAGGCGATGGACCCGCAGGCTGCCGCCGAACTCGACGAGGCTAGTGAACGTGAGGCTGAGTCGCTCGCCGAACTCCCGCCGGAGAAGGCTCAACAGGTCCTCGAACTGGCCGACGTCCTCGACGATCCCGAGGTCCGCAGTTCCCTCCTCGATCGATGAACCGTATTTCGATTTAGCGATCATCGGTGCCCCTCCTCTTCGAGCCGCTCGAGCAGGACCTCGGCGTCCTGGGCCATCGGGACGTCCTCCTCGATCAACATCTCGAGCGTGTCTTCGTGTTCGGCAAGCTCTGCCCACGGGTCGTTGTCGTCGTTGGTGTTCGGGGTCTTGCTTTGGCTCATTCGTCGGTCACCTGCGATCGGACGTACTGCTGTTCGTTTTGCGAGCGGTGCTCCAACGGGATGCAGGTCACGAGCCGTCCGTTTGGATCGGCCAGCAGGATCATCTCCGTAACCTCGTGATAGCGAGCGTACTCGGCCGGCGGCTTCGCCGACGGGTAGTCGACCGGGATCGCCTCGAGCCAGGCGACTCGCGGGTTCAGCTTGGGTCGGCTGGAGCGCTCGGCCCAGCGCTCGTAGGCGTGATCCGAGACCGAGATCTCGGTGTACCGCGGCGACTGCGTGACAGCGCTCACGGGTACATCACCCCGACTGCGGCCACGCTGCTGATCACGAGTCCGAGCAGGAGCACGAGGATTCCGGTCGCCCGGGGATCGATCTGAGCGCGATCGCGAGAGCGCCACACTTCGCGTACGCGTGAGTAGTAACCCAACTCGTGAGCGATCGTCCGGGCCCGGTTTCGGTGGATGCCGAGCTCGTCCGCGAGGTCGCCGATCTCGATCCCGCCGCTGGTCAGCTCGTCGACATCGTCTTCGGTTACTCCCTTGGGGAGATCGATGTCGTCCGCATCGCCGCCCTCGCAGCTTTTCGGACCGTGGCCCATGAGGGCGGCCTGACTACCGAACGTCTGGCCGCAGCCCTCGCACACGATCCCGTCATCGTCCTCGTCATCACGATCGACGGCGTCGACGGTGACATCCTCGGCGGCGATCTCCTCCTGGACGTCGTCGCCGGCGTCGGTATCACCCTCAGCCGGCGCGTCGTCCGCGGCGTCCTCCTCGAGGACAGGTTCAGGTTGTGCCTCTGCCTCTGACTCAGAGTCGTCGCTGGTGGATGTGTCCTCGGTAGAGGTGCCGCTCTCGTCTTCGTCGACGGGCTCGAACCGCTCGAGATCGCCGCGCTTCTGGCCGCCGGGATGTTGCCGCAGGTCAAGATCGTCGTTGCCCTCGACGGCGCGGACACGGAACGTCGAACTGTAGCCACCCTCGAGGATGACCTCGCGGGTCGCCCACGTCCCCTCAGTCGCGGCCTGCCAGTCGACGTGGTCGACGTCGGTAACCTCGTAGGGGTTGGCCCACTCGTAGTCGTGGACCGCGAGGTGAACCTCGTCGCCTTCGTCGACGGTGAAGACGCCCTCATGGACGTCGATCCCCTCAGTCGCTGCCATGTGACTCACCCCGCTCGCGTTCGTAAGCCGCCGGGTCGGGCCCGAGGACGGACGTCGTGAGCCCGTCCGTCTCGGTGACCATCCGAATGTCGCTGTTCTGGTCGATACGATGCAGGACCGAGGCCCGCCAGGCGTTGCCGACCGCGTCTCGCAGTGCCGCTTCGACTTCGGGGTTGTCGACCTCGTCGCGGAGCGACTCGAGCTCGGCACAGACATCGTCGATTGTCGCGACGATCTCTTGCTCGCCAACCAGGAGGCCGCCGTCGGGAGCCTCAGTGATCGTCTCGCGACGGAAGACTTCCTTGAGGTTTCCTTCGCTCTCGGTTCCGTCGGCCTCGTCGTCGGTGAACCACGGCTGGCGGGTACCGCAGTGAGGACAGAACCGCGACGCTGCACTGATCTCGTCCTCGCAGTCGACACAGGTGGTTCGGTAGGATCCGCCCGTCATGCCGGAACACCTCGATCGGGTCGGTCGACCGTCCGGCTCACGATCACCTTCCAAAGCCGCTCCCGTTCGCGTTCGAGCGCCTTGCGGACTGTCTCGAACCGCACGTCCAAGGCATCACGCGTTAGGTCGCGTTCGCAGGGCTGACGACGGTCGACGATACCGCTTCTCGGTTGGTCGACACCGCCGTCGGTCATGACCTCAGGCTCGGCGCCCTCGTCGGCTCGCTCCGCTTTCTTCTTCGCGATCAGCTTGTTGCACTTCCCGACGAGGATCTGCCGGGTGATATCGTGTTCTTCGTGCTCGATGCGAACGATCTCCCGGAGCCGATCGATCTCAGCGCGGGCCAGCAGCCCATGCCAGGAGAGGAGATCCTCGTTGTCAATCGCGCGGGCGATCGCCTCTTCGACGTCTTCTTTCTCGACGCCGTCGAGCTTCCGCCCTTGGTGGACAAGGTTCCCCCGGCTGCCCCAGCGTGAGTCAGTCCCGGCGGGGTACTCGTGAACGTTGTCGAGTACCCACTGGTAGACGTCGACCTCGCCGCCGTCGGCTCGCAGCTCGTTTGCCGTTGTGAACTCGCCGCCATCGGGGACGGTTTCGTCGTTCTCGGCGTTGGTCTCGAGGGCGGCTTCACATGCATCGCAGGTGTGACAGTCGTCGAAGCGTCGGGGATCATCCCGAACGTCAGCGACTGGCGTCTCGAAGATCTCGCCGCAGGCACTGACGTGACGCGTCCCCTCGAAGTACATCGAGGCGTGCCAGGTCTCGTCGAGGTCGTGGACCCAGCAGACGATGCCCTCTCCGCTATCGAAGTGATCCGACGGAAGACCGAAACGGTCCTCGAGTTCCTCCATCTCGCACTGCTGACAGAGGTAGTCGTGGTTACCGCAGATCGGACAGGACGACATCAGGCCTCACCTCGCATCGCCCGAACCTCTTCGACACGTGCTTGGGCCTCCTCGAGAGCTTCGCTGACTTCGTCAAGGTCGGTATCGCCGGCGATCGCGGTAGCGAGGGCATCGCCGAGCTGGGCACGAAACTCCTCGGCGGACATCATCGTCCACCTCGATCTATCCGCTCGACGCGAAGACCGACGTACGGAGCGACGGCTTCAACGAACTCGCGGAGATCCTCATCACTCCACTCGAGCACTGCGCGGCCGTCGTAGCCGTACTTCTCAAAGCCGACTGATGCTTCGATCATCCCGGGGAACGCGCGCGCATCGAACTCGACGCTGGGGTTGTGATCATACTCGACGTTGCGCTCGAGCGTAACATCGCCACTGCTCCCCGAGATCTGCAGGAACGCACGCTCGATCTCGAGCGGCTTGTCGAGCAGGTCGGCGCCGTCGTGTGGGGCACGCTTCATGCTTCCACCCGCTCGTCCTCAAGCGTCGCCTGGTTGGTCTCGTCCTCTTCGACCTCAGGCTCGTCCTCGAACGTCGCGATCGGGACGATCTCCTCATGGATGAACCGCCCGAGCAGCTCGGGCTTCATCTCTTCGGGCTCCCAAATCGCGAGGTAGCCGCTTGCGTAGATGACCAGGCGGATGTGGACGTCGTTCCAGAACGTCGTCAGCGCGGCGCCGACGTCGGCGTCGGTGGCCTTGGACTTGAGCGCCCCGTGTCCCCACTCGATCGAGACGTCGTCGAGGTTGGACTCCTGGGTGACCATCTCGACGGTCCACTCGCGGCCCTCGTCGCGCTGGGTGCGGACGAACTCCCAGGGCTTCAGCCGGACCGGTGCGATCTCCGGACCCGCGTATCGCGAGAAGTCGTTGAACGGCCAGTCGGGTTCGTGTTCGAGGTCGCTGGTGTGAGTCTGCTCGGCGAGGATCCAACCCTCGCCGTCGACGTCGGCGACCCACTCGCTCGCAACACGGCGAGTGACCTTTCGCGTCTCGGTCTCGATTTCGTGGCCGTCCAAGAGGACGCGTTCATCCTCTTTCGGGACTTCGCCGGCGATCAGTCCCGACTGGATCGTCAGATCATCGTTCAGGTAGGTCTGGGTCTCTTCGACCTCGAGGGCGCGAGCCGTCTGGTCGTGGGTGCTCTCGAGGGGCTCCGCAGCGGGCTCGGCAAGCAGAGCGAGCTGGCCCGCGATCATCGCGAATTACCCCCGTCGAATCCGATCGCGACAGTGTAGTTGCTCGCGAGCCACTCGTCCTCGACGTCGCCGGTCACGAGGTATCGGTGTGCGCCGAGCATCGGGCCGCCGGACAGCGGCTCGATCGTTTCGGCGCAGGCTTCGGCCTCGTCGAACTCCTGTGCGATCTTGAGGTGTTCGACGAGCGTGGCCGTCTCGTCGACGTCGTCGTCCTCGAGGCGATCGAGGGCGCCGTGGAATGCTCCGGGGTCGGTTGTGTTGGAACTATTCGATTCGTCAGTGTTTTCGTCGTGGTTGCTGTCTGTAGTCATGGCTGCAGCGAGTTGCGGGAGGCGATCCCCTCCCGCGTGGTTGCTGTCTGTAGCCCGCGGACAACCGGGGCGCGTCGATCTGTTGGTACCAGGGGGCGCGCTCCAGCCGTAGCCGCGAGTGTCTGGTTCTGCTGTTGGTCTCAATACGCACTAAAAGTGACTCGCCTATTTCGAAATCCTTCGACGCGGATAATCGACTGCTAACGGAGTTACTGGCCGCTGTAGTTGCCGTATTACGATATCCGCGTATCGCGTCTGTGAGCATGCGCATTGGGGCCTTCCTTGAGCCGGGTGCTGATGACACCCGGCTCGCTGTGATCTAATTGACGAGCTGTGCTTAGAGTCGATTTACTTCGACAGTGTACGACTCAGGCGCCTCCCACTCACCGTCATCTTCGGCCTGAAAACGGGCAACAATAGCCTCACGCACGTACCGACTGCGGTTGGTGTCAGCTTCTTCAACCCGCTCTTCAAGATCTTCCAACATTTCATCGGGCATGCTGAACGTCGGGTGCGACATGGTACTACCATAGTATCCTTCTACCATAATAGTATCGGACCAGAGTGTGGTAGAATGGTACTGAAGAATGGTACATTCTTATGGTGTTGTGGTAGAATGGTGCTACCATGACGGGTAAACGCGACAAGCAGATCTCCACCTACGTTACGGAGGAGGAGAAACAGGACATCCGCGTGCTCGCAGCCAAACAGGGGTACTCGGGCATCTCCGATTTTCTCCGCGACCTGGCACTCGAAGAACTCGAGGAGGCGCGAGAAGAGGGAAACTCGACTAAGACGGTCGTTGCGACAGCTGACTAAGTATGCGTAAATTCTTCTCGCGGCTTTTCTCCAGTTCCAACAACTCAAAGACAGCATCAGCGTCTCCTAACCAGAGGGGGGAGAATGGGCCCGACCAAATTGACGAGTATCACTACGACCATTACACCAACGCGGTCGAGGATATCAAGCAACTCAAACGGGAGAAGCGCCACGACGAAGCTGAGGACCTGCTACTCTGGTGTATCGATTTCGCTGAAGCGGAGGATCAAGTGGGGCTCCCACGGTGGTACTATAAACATCTCGGGATAGTTTATCGGAAGGAAAACCGCTACGAAGATGAGGTAGAAATCCTCGAGCGCTACGTCGAAAACACAACCAGTCCGCGACAAGAAATACTTGATCGCCTTGAACGCGCCCGCGAACTGGCTGGCGATGATTAATCAGTCTGCTGTCATTGGTCTGAAGTTGAACTCGACAGGAGCTTCTAACTCTTCATCGACCGCCTCATACACCTTCGAGTTTGTCTCCCCAGGCATCTCGATCAGGTCGTAGTCGGCCATCTTCTTCAGGAAATCCCACGCCCGACGCCACCCGACAGGTTCGCGCCGCCGTCCGTCGAAGACCGTCATCTTGTTCGCGCGGTATGCCGCCTTCATTTCCTCGCCATTGACCGGCCCGATCTGCCGCACCAGTTCGTACAGTCGCTGATAGGTCACCGGTAACGACTGCAGGTTGTCTTTGCGGATCTTCCGCTCGGCGCGCTCGAACGCGTCACGGACGTCGGCCTCGTGGAAGTAATCGTGCCCCCGCTCCTGGGCGAGCTCCGCAGCTGCCAGCACCGTCTTAATCGCCCACCGCGCCTCCCCGTCGCAGTCATCGGCAATCCACTCGAGCTGGCCTGGCCGCGTTGGATCACCGACGAGACCGTGCTCGATGCGGGGCTTGAGGATGTCGACGAGCTCGTCTTCGTTGTACTTCCGGAACTCGATCTGTGCGTCCGCTGGGAAGTGTCGCTCCATATCGTCCTCCAGACGGGCGAGCCATTCGACCTGCTGGTGGGTGATCGCGATCACCGATACCTTCTCGACCGAGAGGAGATCCTCAAGGACATCCAGATCGGGGATGACGTCCGCCTCGTCGAGGATCACGATATACGGCGTGTCACACACCTCTTCGAGTATCTCGAGAAGATCGTCGCGGGATTGATTTTCGTGTACGATACCGGTGCTGGGATGCTTCGCGGTCGCCTTGTGGATGATCTCGTGCGCGGTATCCCCTGAGCACTCGATCCCGACGGACTGGACGTGCGCCCGCTGGTAGAGATCGCGGAGCAACCAGCGCGTCGTTGCCGTCTTCCCGACACCGGACGGTCCGTAGATCAGCGCGTCTTCCGCACGGCGGCTCTGAGTTGCTGGCTTAAGCAACCGAGACAGCGACTCGAGTTCACTGTCTCGGTGAACGATGTCCGCGTTGTACTCGTCATCGAACACCCACCGATCTTGGATCATAGGTGACTGTTCCGATGGGTGTCATAAAGGCATGATGGGCGGATTTCGAAACAGTTTGAAACAAGTAGAGACGGTTATTCGCCGACAGCGACGCCGTCAGCACTTTCAAGCTTGACGTGAGAGACAATCTCGCGTCCGATACAGCGCCACTCACCGTTGCGGCGTTCGTACTCTTCGCGATCGTAGCCCCCGACCGTCCGCGGTTTGAAGACGAGCTTCCGTGCGGGACCGCGTGGCGGCGTCCAGCGTACGGCAAAGGCGTCGCGACGGTCAGTCATCGGCCTTGATCGCCTCGCCGTCACTCCAGAACGCACGAATCTCGTCCGTTGCAGCCTGCTTTTCCTCGTCCGCCCAGACGTCGCCGTCCCACTCGTCTATCGACTCGGCGACGTCCTCGAGGGCGGCGTCGACAGAGCGTTCGACGGCCATGTTGACCACGCTCTGGTCGGTCTCGAGGTCGTAGCGAGCGCGCTGGAGCGTCTGGCAAAGTTGGCTGTCGGTTTCGATCTGGTACTGCAGCTCGTCCAGTTCTTCGACGATCTCGACAACTCGCGCGAGTTCGTCATCCTGCAGGACGTGGTCGTGGACACTGTTCGCAAGGATCTCTGACTCGAAGCGGTCGGACTGCTCGCGAGCGATCTTACTGACGCGCTTGTCTGCTTGGCGGCTGACCTGCATCTATTCAGCACCCCCGAACTGTGCGGCCTCGGCAAGCTCACGCGCCTCGCTGACGGCGTCGGCGTCGATCCCGACGTCGGTCGCGTACTGCTCGAGGACGTTCATCGCACCCTCGTCATCGCGGCCGGCGCGCTGGAACAGCTGCTCGAGGACGTCGACAACGATCCGGTCGTAGACCTGGCGGCCGTCGTCAGCGGCCTCGGTCTCGATCCGAAGCAGTCGGGACTCAGGGAACGCGTAGGACTTGCTGGGCTCACTCGAGGCGTCGCTGCAGTAGACGACATCGAAGACGCGATCGTCTGCCGTCGTCCCGCAGCGCTCGTTTCCATAGTTCTCGAGCAGGTCGTATCCGTTCTCGTTGCTCCAGTCGAAGGCCGTCTGGCCAGTATCTTCGAGCACGTGAACGGGGCGTCCCTGTGCAAGATCGAGCGCTACGTCACCGGGCTTGATGACAGTATCGTCGGTCATGTCGGCATCCTCTGTCATCTGCGGTTGTTCGTTCACGCGCGCTGCGTGACTGTTCTCCTCGCCACTGCCGTCGGTCCAGATGCTCATCGACCTAACCCTCCGACAACCATTCGCGAGTAGTTGCGCCGCCTGGCGCGCCGTTCTTGGCGAGCGATCTCTTGCCGCCGACGCCGATCTTCGGGATGCTCGCACCAACGGTTCCGAAGCCGCTCGAACAGATTGGTCGCCAGATCGCTGAGTTTCTCCCGCTTCTCAGAGTCGTCCGTTGCCTGGAGGGCCGCGACCGTCTCGTCGAGGTTGGCCTCCAGCTCGTCTTCGGAAAGGTCAACAACCGTCATCGAAATACCCCCTCAAGGATGTCTGCCGCCTGGTCGACCGCCGAAACCGGGTGCTCGTCCCAACCGATCTCCTCGCGAACGAACTCGATCCAGATCGCGAGTCCATCGTCCGCGTCGTCGGCCTCCGGATGGTCGGCGAGTCCGCAGGTGTGGAGGAGTGGCCCTACGAGAGTGAACACCGGAATTACACCGGAGTCATTGCGATCGGCGCGGGCCTTCGTCACGATGATCCGCTCGAGTTTGCAGTCAACGTGGTGATGTCGGCCTTCGACGTCCTCGCCGATGTACGCGTAGTTCCATGAGCGACGCTCAAGGACGGTGTCGTCGATCTGTGTCGGTTCGTCAGTCGTAACGGTTTCATCCGTTGGGTCTTGTACGCTCATACGCTGGTTTCCTTCCAGCACGGAGGTCGGTGCTGTAACACCGGCCTCAGAGTTTTCTGAGGCGCTCCGTGCCCACTTATTAGTATATTTGCTAACACTATAAAAGTTAGCGTTTTTGCTAACGTTAGTACATTCAGTGACTATTAGTATATGCGCTAAGTAATGTGGTGGTAGAGGTGAGCAAATATTACAACCACGACCACCGAAGGCCGCCGCATGGCGAAGACCCGGGCGCTCCTTACCGAAACTGAGCGCGAGCAGATCGCAGGCGAGCATGGAGACAGCCGAAAGTACCAAGCAACGTCTCGCGTCCGTCGACGTGTCGAGGAGGAACTGACAAAGGACATCGAAGTCCTCGAGGAACACCACCCAGAACTGCTCGAGGAGGTCCGCGAGGTTATCTGCAAGGACGGTGATCTCGATGAGTAGCGCCCAGCAGACCGACGGCGGCCGCGAGATCGACTGGCCTCGAGGCCACGATCGCACCGATCCACAGGACCGCGAACCCTACCCGGGTGATCTCTCGCCCACGCGCAAGGAGTCGTTCCAGTCGGTCGTCGACGAACTCGAAGCGTGGGAAGCCACCGGGGGAAGCGTTCGGATCGAGACGGCCTCGCAGCACTACGTCGACCGGCCGAATATCCCGTACCAGCACGACAAGCCCGACGACGTCGGCGTCGCAGCCTACTTCCGACGTGAGGGCGAGGCAGCCGATGAGGAGTTCGGCGTCTCGTGTGACTGCTGGGAAACGCAGCAGGAGAACGCCCGTGCGATCGCACTCTGGGCCCGTCGGCAGCGCCTCGCCGAGCGCTGCGGTGTCCGGACTGCCGCCGATACCGTCGAGACCGCACGACTCCCGCCCGCAGATGAAGAGGCGATCGCCGCGCCGCCGGCTTCGTCGACGAACGATCTTGACGAGGAACCCCATGAGATCCTCGAGATCTCCCCGGATGCTTCCGACGACGTCGTCAAGGCGGCTGCCCGGCGACTGTTAGCGAACGTCCATCCCGACGGCGACGATCCCAACGTTGAGGAGTTGCAGCGGATCCAGAAGGCGAAAAAGGCGATGCTCAAGAACTAGTACCCTTCAACAATGATTATGATCTGTTTCTCGGGGAATTAAATACCATTCCTTGAACGTTCGTCATCTCAATAAGATGGAATCCCTACACTTTAAGTGGTTAGATTAGAAGACATTCAGTGATAATGGGGAGTAATGAGCAGGGGGAAGAAGAACTAGTAGATTCAATTGACGAGTCAGAACACTTCTCTAATAAGAGACGGATCAACCGTCTTAGGACTGCTTGTATTGCATATCTTTACTCCATATTGTATCAAACTCTAGTTCTTATTAATGCTGTGATACTTCAGGTCATAAGCATTGTTGTATTAATCATAATCGATTTTCTCGCACCAACTGTACCAACCGTTACATTTTCACCATTGGCCATCCAAGTAGGGGGTGAAGGGCTTCCAATCACGATAACGGTGATCATCGCAGCAGCAGGGATAGCTGCTAAAAGAGTATATCAAATCAATACAAGCGGCTATCCAGAAATAGAAATCAAAAAAGAAGAAGGTGAGGAAGATGACTAGATACACAGTACACATGACCTGGCCCGCATTGATCCCAGATGAAGACGGTGATGATGCGGATGAATTAGAAGAATGGATGCAGGACCCATTTAAAAGAAGGATCCTCTATTCATTCTATGCCCTTTCTGAATTGATTAAAGTGGCTGTAGTTAGCATTCTTACCATCATTGGGGTCGCTTTGATCGTTACAGGTACGGAGACCGCTGCGTCCTCAGAGCCTGCACTTGTCTGGATAGCTGTTGCTGTTTCGCTGATTATTGTCTTAGTTGACACTCGGCTTAATAATCCAATTAGAGACCTGTCAATGGGGGTCACCTACTACTTATTTGTAGCTGCTGCCCATCTTTACTTCGGACTTAAGGACACCCGAAGCAAAGGCCCTGACGTTGAAGAAGATGCATTTGCAGATTGGTTAAGCCTATTCCCAGCATTTAGATTCCTGAAGAAAAGGGAAAGGAAACGAATTTTCTAATATTTCAACGACATTGTTACTGCTGTAGTCCTCTACTGAGGTTTATCAAGGAAGCCGCGGCCAACGTTGGCGATGCTCACCGATCGACAGGAGGACCTCCTCGTCGCCGTCGCACTGACCGAGTTCAGCGTCTACTACGAAGACACCGATCTCGAGCTCGCTGAACGCGCCTGGCAGCTGGCCGCCGATCGCCTCATCGACTACGACCTCGAGCCGTACGAGGCCGTCGACGCGCTCGACATTGGAGAATGATAATAAGCGAAGTACTATCAATAAACGATATGGTCAATGGCAATGGGGCGCAGAGACGTACTTGCTGCCGGAGCACTGGTCCCGATCGCCGGGTGCTTGAGCGACGAATCTGATGCTGATGGCGGGACGGAGGGATTCGGAGACGGCTCCAGAAATGAGTCCTAGGAAGAGGACAACGATAGCTACGAAAAGAATGACGAAGTCTACTACCTCGAGGAAGGCGAGACGCTCGAGGGGTACACCGATCGGGGTGTGTGGGTTCGCGATATACGACATACCCATCATTCGACGGCCGAAAGCTATCAAAGAGTCTTGGCGACAGTCGAGAATACGCGCGACGACGAGATCGCAGACGTCCGGTTCTCGGTCGATTTCTATGACGGCGACACCGAGATTGGAAGCGGATGGACGATGCCACCGTTCCCCGGTAGCGATGAGTATGCAGAGGTCTCGATCGCACCGACTCATGTCGACAATCACGATAGAATCTCCCGTGTTGGAGTTAGTACGACCATCCGCGTGGATCCGCTGACACCACTGAACAGTGGCGAAGTCGCTGTTTCCGATGTGTCTGCCGATCTCGCTGCAGAGCAACTAACCGTCTCTAGTCGCGTGGAGAATGTATCCGACAACCAGTTAGATCGTGTCTATATTCACGTCAACTTCTACGACGGCGATGAGCTGGTGGACTGGCAGCACGACGGATTAAGTCGCCTGGCTGCAGGTGACGCTGGAGAATGGACTGTTCAAACCAGCCAGGGCGTCGATGGGAGCCGAATCGAGGACTACAAGTATTGTGTGACGGACCAACGGTCGGACTGATCACACTAGCTCGTTGTTGCATGGTACCCGGTCATTCATCTGTTCAATAAGATCTTCTGCGGACTGCCCGTTGCCAAGCTTGACAGTCATTTCTCTATCGCCGTAGCTGACGCTCTGGACCTGCCACGGCCCCTTTCCAGGCAGTCGATCTGGGTCGATCACGTCGACGAGCGACCACCCGACATCGTCGGTCGGGACCGTGATCTCGGCATCGATGATCTCCTTGACGAGGAACTGCACACGGTCCTGAGCATCCCACTGGATGCACCGGACAAAACAGTTCAGGCAGCATTCAAGACCAAGAGAGAATGGTCAAAAGGCTATTTCTCCTGTAGTGTGTTAGCACCTGACGTATTATTTCGTGAATTGAACCAGATCCTTTTCGAGACGATAGAGAGAGGTAGTCAGTGATGCACTACCGCAAATCGCTTTTCGCACTCGTAATAATCGCAATGCTGTTGACCAGTGTTGTCGGTCCAGCTACCGCTCATGAAAGTCAAGATGTCGAAGGCTACGAAATCACCTTCGGCGGGTCGGATGAGCCTGTAATCACCGGTGAACGGATGTGGCTCCAATTTGAGATCGTCGATAATGAGACGGGAGAGGGGGTCACAAACCAGTCTGAGAATCTAACCGTATCCGTCCAGACCGAAGGAAGTGATAAGACTGCTCTCGAGGTTAGCGAGAAACACGGTGAACCTGGTGTGTATGAGGCGCCAGTGATTTTCACGGAGCCTGGCGATTATGTTGCCCATCTCGAGGGCAGTCTCGAAGGGACTGAGGTCCACACTCATTTCGAAAAGGAAGTGCAAGATCACACCGAACTGGAATACCCCGCTGATGACTCGCAGGCCACAGACGACGGTGATGAATCTCAAACTGACGCTAACCAGACTGAGGAGGCTGGCTTCGGACCCATGGCCGTCGCCGTTGCTGTATTCGGTATTGTGGTGACCATCGGTGTAGTCCTCTTCCGCCAGCAACGCTAACCAACTACCCCGAACCTCGTTCTCATACCCATTCACTGTTCTGCTTTGTGTGGTCGCTGATCTGCTGGATGAGGTTCTCTGCGGGCTGTCCGTTACCGAACTCGACCGTCGTCTTCCTGTCGCTGTAGTTGATGCTCTGGACCTGCCACGGGCCCTCGCCAGGCAGCCGGTCTGGACTGATCGCGGAGGGGTGCGACCACCGAACCGATTCGGTCGGAACCTAATCTCGGCGTCGCTGATCGCGTCTCTCGTCTCCTCGACGGCGTAGAGGGCGACCTGGTCGCATATCTGCTTCGGGGCAAGTGAGGGAATGTCCTCGATGATCGTGTCCGGGTTCTCGCCGGCGTCGCCAGCCGTGTATTCACCGCGCGGTTTGACTTCCACGTCGACAGAAACTGTCTGACCGTCCGAAAGCGTCCCATCTGCGAGAGGCTTAATGCGTGGCTGCCCGTCCTCGGTCGCGTTGCGGATCTCGTAGTCTGTCACCTTCTCGCTTCAACCCCACAAGGGTTCGTCTGAAACCGTGA